>JAMOVZ010000214.1 GCA_027061865.1 Desulfobacterales bacterium | reverse complement strand
CGTGGGCAGGTTCGGATCCTACGAGCCAGAGGAGCACTGCTGTGAGAGATGGTGATTATTATGTGCTGAACGGCACCAAGATGTTCATAACCAGTGGGAAGAATTCCGATGTCACCGTGGTTACGGCCTACACAAACAGGGAAAAACGGCATCGTGGGATCAGCGCCTTTGTGGTGGAAAAAGGGACCCCTGGTTTCTATGTGGGCAAGGAGGAAGAAAAGATGGGGCTTCGCTCCTCTGACACCACGGAGTTGATCTTTGAGGACTGCAGGGTTCCTGCTGAAAACCTGCTTGGAGATGAAGGGGACGGTTTTATGATAGCCATGGCTTCCCTTGACGGGGGCAGAATCGGAATAGCATCCCAGGCCGTGGGTTTGGCTCAGGCCTGCCTTGATGCGGCCGTTGCCTATGCTAAGGAAAGGGTGCAATTCAACAAGCCCATTTCCCAATTTCAGGGCATTCGCTGGATGATTGCTGATATGGCAACGGAAATCGAGGCGGCACGGTTGCTGACCTTCAATGCTGCTGCCATGAAAGACAGGGGGGAGAGCTACACGGCCGCTGCGTCCATGGCAAAGGTTTTTGCATCTGAGATGGCAAACCGGGTGGCCTACAAGGCATTGCAAATCCATGGGGGCTACGGCTACACTAAGGAGTTTCCTGTGGAGAGATATTACAGGGATGCCAGGGTGCTCACCATTTATGAGGGTACCTCCGAAATTCAGAGGCGTGTGATAGCAAAACACGTAATCGGAAAGTAATGGCGCCTCTTTTTGAGCCATATGCCTCATTCATTCCAGATTTTGATCAGTTCCAGGAAGCCCTCCACCGGCCAATTCCCACTCATCTCCGGATAAACACCTTAAAATGTGATATTGACCAGGCGGCAGGCTCCCTAAAGGATAAGGGAGTAGAGGTGGTGCAGACATTGCCTGAGGAGCCTACCTTGGTGGCCGCCCCTAACCTTGACAAACCTGGAAAACTCATAGAATTTCACTTGGGCTGCATTCATGTTCAGGCCTTAACTTCCTGTGTTGCATCGCTATTGCTGGATCCAAGACCAGGTCAATATGTGCTGGATATGTGCGCCGCACCGGGCGGGAAGACCTCCCACATGGCACAGCTCATGGAAAATCATGGCCTTATAGTGGCAAACGAGCTTTACCCTAAAAGACATGTCTCCTTGGGCCATAATTTGGCACGCCTTGGAGTTGCCAATACTATAATCACCGGATATCAGGCCCAGCAGTTTCCCTTGAGACATAAATTCGACCTGATCCTTGCAGATGTTCCATGCTCCGGTGAAGGCACATTTCGTAAGGCTAAGCCCGGTCAGGCCTACCGGGAGACACCTGAAAAGGTGAAACTCCCTGACTTGCAGAAAAAGATCTTGATTAGAGGTTTTGATCTTTTAAAGCCAGGCGGAACCCTCCTTTATTCCACCTGTACTTATAATCCGGAAGAAAACGAAGCAGTGGTCTCGGCCTTGCTTGCGGAGAGGGAGGCAGATTTATTAAAAATAGGCTTGGAACTACCCATGGAGCAGGGGATAACGGAGTGGAAAGGCCAAAAATATGATAGGAGAGTCAGGCATGCAAGAAGGTTTTATCCACATAGGATCGATTCAGTGGGCTTCTTCATGGCCAAGATTGGCAAACCAGGATGAAAGGGAGTCTGTCTTCGGCTACTTAGAAGAACGCTTTGGGATCTCTTCGCGGCTTTTTGAGGATTACCTGCTTTTCAAGAGAAAAAAGGGATGGTGGCTTCTTGGCAATACCCCTCATCTGGAGCATGCCTCCGGCCTTAAGGTGGAAATGGTGGGCCTTCGCGCATTCAACATGGTTGGAAGATACATTAAGCCTTCTACCAGGTTCATACAATTGTTTGGAAGGGCAGCAACTAGATCAAAGATAGACATTTCAGAAGATGAATTAGGCCTGCTTTTGGAAGGCAAGGGTATAAGGAGGGATTTGAAACTCTCTAAGGGTTATGTAATTCTGACGTTAAAGGCACAGACCGTTGTGGGCTTGGGTTTCTGGGATGGGCATCTCCTCTGCTCCCAGCTCCCCAAATCGTTTGGTGGCAACCATCGGGCTCCTGGCTAAAATGCTGCAAGCGGGATTGGAATAAGTTTCGAGTTTGTGATATATGCTGTTCTGGAATTTAGAATGGTCAAAAGGAGTTATAATCGGAAAAACCGCATTAATTAGGAGGTAACCAAGGGTGAAACTGACAAAGAATAAACTGGAACGATATGCGGAGGTGCTTTGGTGGGGGCTGACAACTGCCCGGAAAGGAAAATTCAAGAGGGGCGACATCATCCTGCTGAGGTTTGATCTGCCTGCCCTGCCTCTTGCCGAGGTGATGCATGAAAAACTGCTCAGCCTTGGCATGAACGTGGTTCCCCGGGCCTTGATGAATCCTACGATGGAGCGCAACTTTTTCAGATTGGCAAACAGTAAACAGCTCACTTTCCAAGTCCCCGGCGAAAGAGAACTCTACGAAGCCCTGAACGGAGGGGTATATCTTTATGCGCCTGCTGACCTGAGGCACTTGAAGGACATTGATCCCAAGAAAATAGGCAAGGCCACGGTTTCAAAGAAATATCTTAGAGATATCCTCAACAAGCGGGAAGAAAAGGGACTTTTTGGTTGGACATTGTGCTTGTTCCCCACAGAGGCCCTCGCCAAGGAGGCCTCTCTTTCCCTTGAGGAATATGAAGCCCAGGTCATCAAGGCGTGTTATTTGGATAAAAGAGACCCCACCGCGCACTGGAGGGCCATTCATAAAGAAGCCACGGCCATTAAAAAATGGCTCAATGCCATGCCTGTCCAGGAACTTCATGTGGAATCGGAGAACATAGATCTTCGGATCACCCCTGGGGAGCAGAGAAGATGGGTGGGTATATCAGGCCATAATATTCCCAGCTTTGAGCTCTTCATCTCACCTGATTGGCGGGGAACCGAAGGAATCTACTATGCCAACCAGCCTTCCTATAGGACTGGAAACTATGTAGAAGGGGTCAAGCTCTTATTCAAGAGGGGCCGTGTAACAAGGGCTTATGCAGAGAAAGGTCAAGACTTCTTGGTGAGACAGATCGGGATGGATAAAGGGGCCAGGAGGGTAGGGGAGTTCTCTCTTACAGACAAGCGGTTTTCAAGGATCGACCGGTTCATGGCCAATACCTTGTATGATGAAAACTATGGAGGAGCTTACGGCAATTGCCACCTGGCCCTGGGGGCGTCATACAGTGACACGTACGCAGGAGACCCTTCCAGGCTCACTCCAAAAAAGAAGGAACAACTCGGGTTCAATGACTCGGCCCTTCACTGGGACCTTATCAACACCGAGAAAAAGAGGGTTACCGCTCACCTGAAGGGAGGAAAAAAGACGGTAATCTACGAAAACGGCAAATTCAAATATTGATGGCCAAGGATAGGATTAAGCTGGGTGCTACGGCAAGAAACCCTGAGGATGTGCGGGAGATCCACAAGATGGGCCTTGCCTTTGCAGAAGTTCCGGTTGGTGATCCTAAGCGGTTCCTATCCCAGTTATCCAAATTCTCTGAGCTAAAAGAGGCACTCGGCATTGACTACTTGTGCCATGGGCCCCGTGAGGGCGATCCTAACTTTTCCCAAGCCTTGAAGGAGGACTATTTTCCCAGGCTCCTCCAGATATTCGAGATCATGGGGGAGCTGGGAATGAATCTCGTGACTATCCACTTGTGGCTCGACCCCCGTTTTGTCCGTCCGGAGGTCATCCTTTTCAAGATAGACTTGTTAGAAGAGATCGTGGACAGGGCAGAAAGAAGAGGGATCGAAGTTTGCATTGAGAACTTGAGTGAAACCCCCGGGGATCTTGAAAAGGTCTTTAAAAGGATCCCCCAATTAGGGCTTACTCTTGACCTTGGTCATGCCCAATTGCTCCAGGAGTCAAATGTGGCCCCGCTCTTTTTCAGAGAGATTCCCCACAAGATCCGCCATGTGCATATTCACGACAATCTTGGGGGCTCATCTCCAGAGCATGACCTGCACCTGCCAGTGGGCAACGGCATAATAAATTTCCCCAGCCTTCTTAAAGAACTCTGTGAAACCGGCTATGACAGGACCATCACCCTGGAGCTTAAGCCTCAGAAAGTTCTAGAATGCCTTCCCACTGTTAAGGCCCTCTTGGGAATGTGAAAAATCCTCCTTGCCACATTACCCGCTGCACTGTTACCATGAAAAGATACTAAATAATTTGCTGGAGCCTGAGACCTTGCTTGAACAGACATTTATTCATATCCCTGGGATTGGCCCAAGGACTGAAAGGCGTATATGGAAGTCAGGTGTTTACACTTGGCAGGATTTCCTGGAGGCCAACAGCACCATCATTGATCCTTCCAAAGACCGTGTAATCCGCCACGAGCTTGAAAGATCCATGAGGCATAGGGATGAAATCAGATTCTTCCAAAACCGGCTTTCTTCTGACCAGATGTGGCGCCTTTTCCAAGACTTTAGAGACCGCGCAGTCTATCTTGACATAGAAACCAGCGGTGGATTCCAAGGGATCGACGAGATCACTGTGATAGGACTGTATGACGGCTCATCAGTTTTCACCTTTGTGAATGGAAAAAATCTGGAGGAATTTGAAATAGCCATTGCCTCCTATGACCTGGTTATCACATTTAATGGGTCAACCTTTGACCTTCCATTTATCAAGAGGTGGTTCCCGCACATACACTTGCCACCCGGGCATATTGACCTCAGATTCCTCTTAAACAGGTTGGGGTTCAAGGGTGGGTTAAAGGTCATAGAAAAGAACCTCGGGATTTCCAGGGAAGCCGGCATAGATGGACTTAACGGCTTTGACGCTGTTTTGCTCTGGAAGGCTCACCAGTGGGGGGACAGCAAGGCCTTGGACGAATTGATCCGATATAACACCGCAGACATTGTTAATCTCGAACCGCTCATGGAAATGGCTTACGAAAAGATGAGGGAGCGATTGTTAGGCAATGGCCATTTAAATGATGCGGCTGTCTCTTGAGCTAAGGTGAGTGTGTCTCTAACAACAGCTCAACCTCCTCCAAGGCTGGGATGCCTGCCTGAGCCCCTATGCGGGTACAATTAAGTGCAGCGGCAGCCGATGCAAAGCGCATACACTCGGCCATACTGCCTCCCCTTAGGAGCTGGTAGATATAGGCACCGTGATATACATCACCGGCCCCCGTGGTATCGACCTCTTCGACCTGGAACGCCTCTTGCCTTACCAATCCCTCAGGGCCCAGCCCAACACTGCCCTTTGCGCCTTGTGTGATCACTACAACTTGAGGGCCGAAAGATTTAAGTGCCTTTAGGGCCTCTTCAACAGGCGCATCCTTTCCAACTAAGGGTGCTGCAAAGGTCGCAGAGGCAATGAGGATGTCCACCAACTCGCAAAGCTCCTTGCTCCCTTCCCGCCACGTGCCTGCATCCATGACCACTGTAAGGCCAAAGGCTTTTGCCTGCCTGGCAGCCTCAATACAGGCCTCTGCCATAAGCCCGTCCATGTGCAGCACTCGTGCTTCAGGGAAATATTTGAGGTTAACATCCTCGGCTTTTAGGGGAGGGGTCGTTCCTCTATGCCAGAATATGGTCCTTTTGCCTCCCCGTGATATGGCAATAAAGGCAAATTGCGAAGAATAGCCAGGAGTGATTTTAAGCTGAGAAACATCCACTCCTTTCTTTACAAGATTTTGAAGAATCATTTTTCCGAAGTGGTCGTCCGATATGGAGCCCAAAAAGGAGGTCTTGATTCCCAAGGCTTGGAGCGTGACCATTGCAGTGGAAGCAGGCCCCCCGCAGAGCATGTGAGTTTCGGCAAGTTCGGTCTTGCCGTCTTCTTCAGGATACTCGGGGATCAGGCCTAAATAGTCTACACAAGCCTGACCAAGCCCTACCACTTCTATCCAGGTTCCGGGCTCTTTTTTCATAGCGCAATGCCTCTAAAAAGCATCGTTTTGGCCGCAGGTTGTCGAACTATTGAAAAACGTGCAAGCGGATATCAGCCGGTTGCTCGGATCGGCCTGGAATTTCCCAAAAAATATTCAGAGAAACACTTGACAATGAATTTTACATGGTAATTGTTTAATACCATGTGACGCCATTACTTTTTTGTATCATAGTGGTTGAGTTAATACAAATTTGTACAGCAGCCGGAAGCGGGGCTGAGCTGTGGTGACAGCATTAGATGCCAGGGGTGGAAAAAGCCTGGGATAGAAAAAATAAGAATAAAAATTAATTAAAAAATAAAAATTAATTAAAAAATTTAAGGAGGTCTACCATGAGGTGGGAAAAAGCTAGGAGAGCAAGCAAAGGGTTCATAGGTTTATTATTAATATTAGCGCTTGGTTTATTCACGCCAACCCTTTTATATGCCGGAGCAAAGGCCCCCAAAAAAGCGGCGGTGCCACAGAAATCTGAAAAGCGGCTTGAAACAACCGCTGAAGTTTCCAAGAGGGCGGTAGCCAAAGAGGAAAAGAAGGCCGAAGAAATTAAGGAAGAGCTGAATAAAAAGGCAATAGAGGCTGTAGCACAGACATACAAGGCTTTAGATCTCTTGGCTGAAGGGAAATCAAAAGAGGCCCTGGAAATATTGAAGAAAGTAATCGGAGAACTGGAAATCATATTGGCAGCCAATAAAAAGGCGGCCTTTGTACCAATAAACACCTATCACGTAATAACCGACATCAGGCTGTCCCCGGAGGAGATTGAAACAGAGATTAAGAAGGTAAGGAAATTACTTCATGAAGGAGATGTCCAAGAAGCGCGTTTGCTGCTGAATACCTTGCAGAGTGAAATCAACATCATAATTGAGCAATTGCCCTTGGCCACATATCCTGACGCAATAAAACTAGCCTCTAAATACATAATAAACGATAAGGTCAAGGAAGCTGAAAGTGTGCTTTCAATTGCGCTTAACTCAATGGTGCTGAAGACGATCGTAATCCCGCTGCCACTGGTTAAGGCAACCGAGCTGACTAAGGCAGCTTCAAAAAGCGCTAAAAAGAATAAGGACAATGCCTTGAAGTTGTTGGAGGAAGCCAAAAAACAGCTAAAGATAGCCCAGGTTCTTGGCTACGGGAGAAGCTATTCTGACACCTATAAAGACCTGAAGAAAAAGATAGAGGCTATCCAAAAAGAAATAAAAGGTAAAAACAAGGCGGAAAAATTGTTTGAAGAACTGATAATAAAATTAAAAGAATTTAAAACAAGATTGCAAAAAACACTATCTTAGCGTATTTTTATAGTTAAATCACGCAGCTTATAGATTAAAGAAAAATTTTTTTCTGCCTGAGTTAAAACTCCGTAGGCACAACTGCCTACGGAGTTTTATGATGAACCCAGTGGTCCATTAGTGCCGGCCGCGGAGGTATGGGTCAATTCAATTAAAAATTAAACATTGCGGGGCCAATGCTTTACGGGTTGATGCTGCCGGATGCTGAATCAGGATAAAAATTCATTCATGTTAGGAGGCGCATGTAAATGATTATCACGAATAAACACTACCGGTTGATGAAAGTTGTTAAAGAAAAGTGGGAGGCAGGGCTTGGGCTTGACAAGGTTTTGGACTCTTTGAGTGAAGAAGATGTGGAATATTTAACTCATCTGGAGTTAGCCGGACTTTTGGAAGAAACCGGAAACAGCTTTGAGCTCACCCAGAGCGGCCACTTGATCCTGGAAGCTATAAATGAGTGCGTCGAAAATTTAAGCAAATCGGGGGGCTCTGAACAATGGTCTGAAGAATTCAAGATAATCGGCTCCGCCGTAATTACCATGCTGGAAGTAGCGAGGCTTGCCCATGGGGAAATTTCAGATCAGCCGGAAATAGATGAGCAATTGACTAAGAGGGGGTTGGCAAGGAACGGTTTCTTGTTGCCCGTTGCCGAGTCCATATTAGAGGCCTATGATATTTCTACTCCAAGGATATTTATTTCTATGAACCTTGCTGATAAGCTTAGGGGCACTCCGCCAGGGCCTGGTAAAAAAAGCCTGCTCCCTTTTTCTAAAGAGGAACTCTTTCAACTCGAAGCCATGCGGCTCCTCACTTTTTCTGCACCTGTAGGCAATTCCTATTCATTAACCGGACCCGGCCAACAGATCAGGGCAGGTCTTCTAAAAGGCGCCGCTTTTAATTTTGCCCTCACAGATACGGAGTTGAAATCACTGCTGAATCTGGAGAAATCACAAGAACCCAACGAAAGGCTTATGGCTATAGGCGCTGTGGATGCCGATAATTCTTTACTGCCTGCAGGCAGGCATTTTCAAATGGCCGCCAGCCTCCTGTATGAGGGGCCAATTACGGTCAATCCAGCAGTTCATATTGAAGCCTCTGACCTAAAGGTTTTGAATATTGTTGACGGGTTATGGGAAAAATATAAGGAAAATCCCGAAATATATCCTTCCTATAAGGCTATCAAGGAAAAAGTAGCGGAAGATTGCGGCAAAGAGTGTGACCATGCATACAGCTTGTATTTGCTAGAGAGTTTTGGCCTCATACGATCCGACCGGACAGAAAAAGGGGAGTTAGTTTACGACCTAACAGAGCTTGGCGATCAGGTGTTGGCGGACAGAAGAGAGAATAACCTGGCTGCCATAACTCCAAAAGCCGTGATGGCCATAACTACGACCCGCATGGAACATCTGTCCCCCGGTGACCTTTGGGTTGAAGAGGGTGAACAATGCGGCACAGTTGGAAAGGGATACCCCACCAAATCGGGCCGGCTGTTCGCCATGATCGCTTCTTCGATTGATCGTCTTCCATTAGTTGACAGAATGCAAAGGGCCGTGCTCCATACGATGTCCTTCAAAAAAGGGGCCTTCGAGCAGACAATCTTAAACAACTTTAAGCCAGAGGAACGGAAGGCTGTACAGAGGGCACTCGGGCAGCTGGTAGCAAATGGATTGGCAGACCTCTTGCCCGGAGGGCTTTATAAAATTACGGAACCGGGCGAGAGGTTCAAGCGGGCCATGTCTGTAGTGCCGCCAGGGGCCAGGTTCCATGTAACCCCTCATAGCCTGCGCGTATTGATTGCTGTATCAAGGAATACCGAGGGAAATGCAATCGATTGGAAGGCTGCGGAGCGGGACTCCAAACTTGACCCTGAAATGTTCGGCGAAAGTATCAAGCTGTTGAGGACCTTTTTCTATGTGAAGGGGGAAAAGCTGACAACGGCTGGGAAATTATTGCTTGAGGGGGTAGAACTCCTCAAAAAGATCAAGGTCAAATGGCAGGAGATTGAGATATAGATCTGCTGAAAACTCCAGGGGCACGGCCGCATGTTGACAGGTTGTGCCCCTATTTTTTTCATTCTTTTACTCTAGCCTTTCAAGCTCCTTTGACACCTTTTGAATATGAGAATTCACCTTTGGAATTAAATGGGATGACGGATATTTATCAACTATGCCTTTAAGTATTTCAAGGCATGAGCGAAGGTACCGCTTCTTTTTGGCGGGATCCGAGACATTCTTTGCAGCCAGAAACAGCCGGGCTGCTCGGTTCCTTTCCCGGTTGATATGCTTCTCCACCAGGCTGTCACGCAAGATTTGGGCTTCCTTGTTTTCAGGAGAAACAGCCAATAGCTGATCCAGGGTGGAAATGGCCTCCTCGTATCTCTCCTCTTCTGCCAGCCGCTTGGCGTTCTCCAAGGTGAAGCGGTCACGGGAGAGGGCAGCAATTTTGGATTCCAGGTATTCCTCTTCCCTTTGGTCAATAACCTTTAGGGCCTGATCAATGGTATCTCTTTGAGAAGGATGTTCCAATCTAGCCCGGAGCTGAAGCAGATATTCCCTGGCATTGTCGAAATCCTTTTTTTCGGCAAGCTCATATGCCTTCTGAATTGCTGCCTCCAAGGTGGTGGCAGGTTCAACAGAAGGTTCTCGCGGCTTGCTGTCAGGCTCCTGAGGAGGGCCGGCGGAAGGCTCCCGGCCACTACCCAAGGCTGCCAGCCTGCCGCCAAGCCGTTTTGCGTGGAAGTTGAACTCATTCAATACCTTAGTGAGGCGCTCTAAACTCTCAAGCGCTTTTTCCCTTTTACCCAAATCCAGGTACCATGAGGCAATGCTTGCCATGAGCAAGGTGGTGCCAGGCAGGTCTTCAATGTTTTCCAGCACCCGTTCCCCAATTTCTATGGCTTCTTCAAGCAGCCCCTCTTTG
>JAMOVZ010000213.1 GCA_027061865.1 Desulfobacterales bacterium | reverse complement strand
CGGTCAAGCCTCTTCTTGGCCCTTTCCACTTCTTTCCAGGTGACTGAAAACCGGTGGGCAAGGCGTTCCATCTCCTGGCGGAGTTTTTCATAATCCCTGTCGTGAGGATATTGGAAGGCAATTATGTTTACCCCCCTCTTTTGGAGGACTTCTGCAAGGGCCACCGCGTTGCTGCAGTCCCCTCCCACTACGGCCACCACAGTGTCTATCCTCTTCTTTAGCACCACCGAGTAAATTCCCTTGATCCAAGCGCATGTATTGTGGGCGAAACCCGCCCTTTCGGCCATGTCCACATGGTTGGGGGGGGAAGAGGAAGTGATGAAGACATTGTTCAGGTCAACTGGGATAAGCCTTGCGGCGAAGATGATCTCTATGGGAATCGTTGTGGTGATCCCTATCCTCATGGTTCCACCCAATGGAACCTGAACTCAGGCAATTCCAGGCAAGTGAGCCGATTTCCATAGACGGCCCCGGTGTCTATGCCGATTTTATTATCCATGATAAAGGGCTCATAAAAAGGAGTATGCCCAAATATCACTTTTTTACCAAAATCGCAGTCAGAATAAATAAAGCTGTCTCTTATCCAGATCATGTCTTCGATCTCTTGTTTTCCCACATCAATGCCTGGCTTGAAACCCGCATGCACCACATAGTAGCGGTCTAGCTCCACCATCCTTTCCAGGGAATTAAAGAATTCCTTATGTTCAGGAGGGAGCAGCTCATCCTCGTTTTCGACCTTATGAAACTCATAGGACTCCAAAGTGTTCATTCCTCCGTTTAGCAGGAAGAGTTTTCTGTCCATTCCTGACAGGTAGTCCAGGAATATGGCCTCATGGTTTCCTATTAGGCAAGTGATGTTGGGAGATAGTTTTTTCAGGGCCAAAATGAATTCCACCACGCCTCTGGAATCCTCGCCTCGGTCAATATAGTCACCCACAAAGATGAGCCGGTCATTTGCAGGTTCCCAACCGATTTTGTCCACAAGGCGCTTTAGCATTTCAGAACACCCGTGGACATCTCCTATGACAAATATTCGCCCCTGTTCCATCAGAAAGTAAAAATTAACCGGACTCTATCTCTGGGATCAAGACGGTGGAGGCCCGAAGCCTTGACGGCCTCAACAGCTTCCCTGTACTCGCTGGCTGTAAGCCTTCGACCAATAATATCGTCTCCATGAACCTCTCCGCAGGGCCTATATTGATCCATTACATTTATGTAAGTATCGGGTGATATCTCCTTTGATATAAACTCTGCCACTTTTGATGTCCCTGCAATCCCTCCAGGCATCACCAGGTGCCTCACAAGCAGCCCCTTTACCGCAATGCCCTCCTCGTCAAGCTCCAGGTCACCCACCTGGCGGTGCATCTCTTTTATAGCCTGGCGGGCCGCTTCCGGATAGTCTGGGGCATTGCAATACCGCTCAGCCCAACGAGGCTCCCAGAACTTGAAGTCAGGCATGTAAATATCAAAAATCCCCTCCAGCAACTTCAGGGTCTCAACAGCATCATATCCGCTGGAGTTATATATCAGAGGAATCCTGAGTCCCTGTTCAATTGCAACCGGTAAGGCCTCCAGAATCTGAGGGACCACATGAGAGGGTGTCACAAAATTAATGTTGTGGCATCCCCTCTCAGCAAGCTGGATCATCATGGCGGCCATCTGCTCAGGTTCCACATCAAAGCCTTCCCGCAAATGGCTAATTTCGTAATTTTGGCAGAATTTACACAGGAGATTGCAGGAACTTAAGAAAATTGTCCCCGAGCCGTGCTTGCCTACCAGTGGAGATTCTTCACCGAAATGGGCATTATAGCTTGCAACTCTCGCCTTTCTACCGGTCCTGCAAATCCCTTCTTCACCCTCAAGCCTATTCACTCCACACTGTCTCGGACAAAGCGTGCAAGATTCAAGCCTCTCCACCGCCTCCTGGATTCTCTGGTTCAGAACCCCTTCTTGATATGCCTTTAGATAAGATGGCTCCATGTAATGCCCTTAAAAATAAGAACCCTAAAAATAACCCCCTGAGAGAAGAGCGGCCTCTTCCCTCAGAGGGGAAATGGAGCCAATGCCCCAATGTATCTTATTCCTTGCTGGATCCAAATATCCTTAACAGCATGAGAAACAGATTCACAAAGTCCAAATATAAGCTCAGGGCCCCCAGGATGGCCCCTTTTCTGACCACTCCGGCCTCAAGGTCTGCCGGCTGGGTCAGTGCCATATGCTTAAGCCTCTGGGTGTCATGGGCGGTCAATCCCACAAAGACTATCACCCCGATATAGCTGATAATAAGGTCCATGGCACTACTGCGGATAAACATGTTCACCAGAGAGGCGATGATTATACCTATAAGGCCCATCATCAGGAATCCGCCCCAGGAGGTAAGATCCCTCTTCGTGGTCCAGCCATAAATACTGCAAGCCAGAAATGTGCCTGCGCATATGAAAAAGGTACTCACAATTGATGCCCGGGTGTACACCAAAAATATGAAAGAAAGGGTCACACCGTTAAGGGCGGAATAGATAACAAAAAGGAGGGTAGCGGTGGATGCACTCAACCTTGTAACCATGCCGCTTATGGAAAAAACCAGTCCTAATTCCGCTGCGATAAGAACAAAGAGCAAAATCGGGTTGCCATAGATGAGTCTCAATATGGAAGGGCTCGTTGAGACATAATAAGCAACTACACCGGTGAGCCCTAGCCCAACGGCCATCCAGTTGTACACACTTCTTACAAACTCGTTTACAAGGGCTTCTGCCCTGGGCCTGGCAACCGAAACTTGAGCCATGCAGACCTCCTCTGGCAAATTTCTCGGTTTTTATTATAAAGGGTTGAAGGAAAACATCAAGAGATTTAGGCTCAAAAAAGCCCTGTTCCTGCTTGGCATTGCTCCTTTTTTTGGGATAAGCTATAAACAAATGGGAACTATTTGGTGGCAGCACCACACCTGGTTCAAAAACAGACGGGGGACTTTATCCGAGGCAAGGCAACCATGGTTACAGAGAAGCTCTATATTGTCATGGTGGGACTCCCTGCAAGGGGCAAATCCACCATTGCCACCAGGTTAAAAGAAAACTTGAACAAAAATCACATAAAGACCAGGATCTTCAACAACGGTCAACTCAGGCGCCAGATCACCAGGATGAATACTACAACGCCTGAGTTTTACGCTCCTGACAATAAAACCGGCGTGGAGCTGAGGGAAAGAATTGCCCTCATCAACCTTAATCGGGCTAAGAGGTATTTGGAAAACAATGGGCACGTGGCAATTCTTGATGCCACCAATGTGAGCCTCAAGCGACGAATTATGATCGCCTCTATGCTCAAGGATGCCCCCATCCTATTTATCGAATGCATAAACAATGACCACTCGATCTTGGAGGCCAGTATCTGGCGGAAGATCATGCTCCCTGAATTCCAGAACTTGGACAAGGATGCAGCATTTGAAAGCTTTACCCAGAGGATTCAGTATTATGAATCCATATACAAGCCCCTCGCCACCGAGCGCAATTTCATAAAGCTTGACTCACTTAACAACAGGATACTCAAGGAAGAGATAACTGACACGATCCCTTACTATGACTTGCTCCGAGATTTCTTGGTAACCGACACGGTAAAGAACCTCTTCCTGATTCGACATGGCGAGACCACATTCAACCTGGAAGATCGGATAGGAGGGGACTCTAGCCTGACGGCCAAAGGCATGGCCCAGGCCGAGGCGCTCGCACGCTACTTCACCAAAAAGAAGATTCCTGTCATATTTACCAGCAAGAAGAAACGAACCGTCCAGACTGCCCAGCCCATTGCCGCCAAACAAAAAGACTGCGTCATCATTCCCCTCGAAGAGTTCAACGAAATACACAGCGGTGTGTGCGAGTGTATGAGCTATGAGGAAATCAGAAAGAAGATGCCGGAGGTCTATTACGCCAGGAGAAAAGACAAGTACAATTACGTGTACCCGGGTGGCGAGGGTTATATCACCATGAAAGAGCGGATTGACAGGGGGATAAAAAAGGCCCTTTACCTGACCGGGGGCTCAGACAATATCATGATAATAGGCCACAGGGCAGTCAACCGGATGATTCTCTCCCATTTTCTATATCGCCGCACTGAAGATGTCCCTTACATCTACATCCCCCAAGACAAGTTTTACCACATCGTTGCCACACAGACAAAAAAGCTATTCCAGCTGAGGCCCTATCAATAGCCGCACAAAAACCGGGAAATAAAAAAGACGGCCCTTGAAATCCAGGCCGCCCTTCCTGTGCTTTGTGCTGGCGCGCCTGGGAGGATTCGAACCCCCGACCCGCGGATTAGAAGTCCGCTGCTCTGTCCAGCTGAGCTACAGGCGCAAGTAACCAACCCCTCTTTTCTTGTAACTGTCTATCCCTGGACCGATCCTTGAAGCCAGGAATCACTCTTTCAAGTAGGAGATTCCACTTTCCGACTCGTAGTCTGAATGTATCTTTTCCGCCTTTATTTGGTTTTATGTCATATCTTACTTATTTTTCTTTGATAACCCTTTGCCCGGCCTCATTCCCAGCTCTTTTTCATATTCTTTCAAAGCCGATACCCCCCGCAATGACTCTCCCACAATCTAATCTTTCGCCTTATCTTAATATAGCCGTTTCAATAAATTTACCAGGGGTTCAATTGCCATGGGAATTGTCTTTGTTGACGTATCCTTATCTCTTTAGTGGCCTGCATCTGCTCAACTATTATACTCCAAAAGGGAAAAATCCAGAAGCATCCGGCACTAGGGGAGATTCAGGGAGATCTTGCCCGAGAGGAGCTTCTTGTCATTTCCATTCAGAACCCGACGCAAGACCAAATTGGTGTTTTCTTCTAGCTCGCCGATGATCTTTGCAAGGGCCTTCAATTTGATTAAGCTCTTTCGGGATTTCTCCTTATAAGGGAGCTTCAATTCTTCATGGCCGAGGAGATGGATTATCCTGTCCAAAAAAACCTCGTCAATGGACTCGATATCCCTGTATATGAGCTCAACCCACTCCATTTTTATCTCTTCGGGTATCCCGTTGAAGCTGGAAACTATCCCTGGATCTTTCCCAAGATACAAGGACCGCTTTAAAAGCAATATCTTCTCAGCTACCTCTTCTTTCAAACGGCCATCCAGCTGGCGGGACGCCAAGAATTGACCCCACCTTTCCTCTATTTGCATCCTCACCCAGTTCTCTCCCCGCTCTGGTGGAAGAGAAAGTTCCAGGAAACGATCCTGTGCCTGCCTCAAGGTCTTTCCCATGGGGTCTTCTTGGTTCCCGGTGCTTGCTAACAATTCATTCAAGGCGCTTATAACCTGATGTTTGGTGCGTCCCGAGTCAACCCCGGCGAGCACCAAGGATTCCCATTGCTCGCGCAAAAACCCCAGCTCTTGCTTAATCAGGGAAAAAATTAGGCCCGACTTGCTGATTGTGTTCCTGAGGGAGTCGGAAAGGATGTTACAGGAATTAAGCTTGTCTCTTGCCAAGTCCCTCATGGCCTGGATGGATTGCTCATGGAGTCTATAGGAGAGCAATTCGGTTCCCAGGATTCGCGAAAGTTTCCTTATGATCTTTGTCTCGGGGCTATTGGTCTTTATGGTATTGGCCTTAAAGTGGATCTTTATGACCGCCACCACCACATAGTCGGTGTCCTGCCAGATGATCTCACCCGAGAAGTTGCAAGGGTATTCAAAGGAAGGTTCCTCGCCAGGAAACAGGTCCTCTTTCCTGATGAGCACGGGCTCCATGTGATGGGAGTCAACAACACCCCGGCCATCACTTGTGGCAGTCCTCCTGATGTCTTTCTCAGGAGACTCGGAAGTCCAGCTCTTTTGCTTTTCAACACACCAGGCCATGGCCTCCAGGGGCCTTCCGGGCTCATCCCGGTAATCCAGCCATACTCTCCCTGGAGGGTTGTATTCTGACTTTTCTGGGAGCCCCCATGAGATATTCCTCCTCTGGGAATCAATTATCCCCGAGGTGATCCTCTTTGCCACCAATTGTGGAGGTGCCCCGATTTCGTACACCGTTCCTTTATATGCGTTGGGCAGACAAAGAAGGATGGTCTCAATGATGTTCTTGCAGGCTTGCTCCAGAGTGAGTTTGTCAATATTTAGGGACAAGTGCCACCCACCTCACTTGGCTCAATTTTGCCGCCTTCTCGCTTAATATATTTCGGCATTTTGGAAAAGGCGATTAAATTTAAAAAAGGGTAACTTATACATTTCCAGAGTTTTGTCAATGAAAAAGCTTCATCTTTCTTGACAATGGCAATATCTGATGCAAGATTTTAAGGCATGGAATATATCATAAAGACCAGTTCTCTTCCATCACTCAAGGATCCCGTATTTATTGCCGGATTCGAGGGGTGGGGAAACGCCTTGGGAGTGTCAAGCGCCATGGTCCTATACCTTGCAAGACGCTTTGAGGCGCAAGCCTTTGCTGAGCTGGACCCTGACCCCTTCTATCGATTTGACGAGACAAGGCCCACAGTTACCATAGAGGCAGGCAGGATAAAGTCCCTCAAGCCTCCCGGAGGCACATTCTATGTAACAGAGCCAGAGGAAGGCCACCGGAGCCTTGTCCTTTTCAAAGCAAAAGAGCCCCACACAAGGTGGCACACCTTTGTGAGAGAAACCTTGGATCTCTGCGACAAACTAGGGGTTAGGATGCTCATAACTTTAGGCAGCATGTATGACAATGTCCTTCACACTGATCAGGTAATCTCCGGCATCGCAAGCAGCGACAGTCTTCTTGAATTCTTAGGCGGAGAAAACGTCATTGCCATTGAATACCAGGGCCCCAGTGCAATCCATTCCACTTTTCATTGGGAAGCCCAAAAGCGATCAATTGACTCTGTGAGTCTTTGGTGCCATTGCCCGTTCTACATACAAGGGGCAACCCATTTTGGGCTCTTGGCCAGGCTTTGCCAAGTCTTAGGCCGTTTGTGTGGATTCCGGCTCGACACTCAGGATCTGGAGGCAGGGTGGAAAGAGCTCAAGGGCCAAATCCAAGACCTCATAGAGAAAAACCCCGACCTTCAAGATATAGTTGATGAGCTCAGAAGGGCCAAGGTGAGGGGATCCTGGGCCACAATAAAGGCCTCATCCCAAAAAAACGGCAAGGTGATCCATCTGAGGGATTTTCTAAAACCCACCTCATAGGTCACACCAATGGCGAGCCGCCCCCCTTCTTTTTTACAGCCTGAACCAAGGCTGGCACCACTTCCCCAGCCTTTCCTTGGAGAAATATATCAGTGATTGAATCAGTTAACTGGGTGCGCTCCATGTTGATCTCTATAATCTTAGCTCGGTTCTGTTTGGCAATGCTGGGGATGGTGTTGGCCGGAGAGACCAGTGCAGAAGTCCCAATCACCATCAGCACCTGGGCAGAAGAGGCCAACTGAAACGAGCGGTTCAAGGCATCAGGGGGAATTGGTTCGCCAAAAAATACCACGTCAGGCTTTAAGATCTTGCCACATTCACACCTGGGGGGCATGTCGCCACGCTTGTCCCGGGCACTGTAACTCTTGCCACACCACAGGCAGGAAAGGGTGCTGGAATTCCCATGGTACTCGATAACATTCCTTGAGCCGCCCTCCTGGTGCAAGTTGTCTATATTTTGGGTGATAATGTAATGGAGATACCCCAGCCTTTCCAGTTCACCCAAGGCAATGTGGGCTGGATTTGGTTTTGCAGCGGAAACCACTTTGTCCATTTCGGCCAGCATCTCCCATACCTTTTCCGGGTTGGCCCTGAAGGCCTCGATGGTGGCATACTCAGCAGGGTCAAAGCGGGACCACAGCCCTCCCGCACTCCTGAAGTCAGGGATCCCCGACTCCACTGAAATACCAGCGCCGGTGAGGGCAAGGGTAAGAGTTGAACTTATTATTGCCTCACTTGCCTGGTCGATCAATCTTTCAAGCTCATTCATTTAGTGATAGCCTCCATCAATGTCTTTTCCTCAAATCACACCCTTTTGGACAAGTGGGATTAAGGTGCAAGACTGATTATAGTTCCTTCATGTCGCCCCATATCCACTATGGCGATGCTCGGCATGCCGTAGAGCCAGCCCCCGCACTCACCTGGATTGATCACCAAGGTGCTCCCCACCCGTCTCAGCTCGGCAGAATGTGAGTGGCCATGGACAATAAGGGAAAACTGCTGGGAAGATATGAGGGCATCCAGTGTATCGAAGCGATGCCCTACCAAAATCTTCTTTCCATCAACTTCTTCCACAATATAATCTCTAGAAATTCTTCCCTTGCTGACCTCTTGAAGCAGAAGCCTGTCCCCATCATTATTGCCAAACACCCCCTTGAAATCACACCGCAGCCCGAAAAGGGGTTTCAGCGAAAAAGGGGCCACATAGTCGCCTGCATGAAAGACCAGCCCAACCCCTTGCTCATTGAAAACATCAACTGCCTTTTTCACCAACGGGACATTGTCGTGAGTGTCTGAGATAAGGCCTATCTTCATTTCTTGTTCCCCTTCGGCCGCCCTGATTTTTCCCCTTTTGGCACTATTACGGCAATGGTTCAAAGAGTATCTTCCGCTCTGTATTGTTATATAGTTTAAAGCGGGCCTTAATCACCTTTTGCTCACCAAAAATATTGACTAACCTAACCTGGCCGTCTTCAAATTCCACCAAGTCCACACTTTCCATTACTTTCTCCTCAGAGCCATTCTTTATTAAATAAGCGTGGGCTTCACACATGACAAACTCCCCCCTCTCTTTAACAATCTAGATGAGTTCCAATGCCTCTTTTAATTTTTGGTCGGCCTCAGCAGTTAGCCTTATCATATCCCTTATGCGCCCTGCGGCCTCTTTTTTTCCAGCCTCTTCAAGCTCCCGTGCAAATTCCTCGTATTCTTCTATGTGATGGTGACTGTGATCCAGCCACCTCTCTATCCTGATTCTTGCCTTTTGGTCAAAATCCATTGCTTTCCTCTTTCCTGTACTTAACATGCTGATTCTCCCCTCCTTTGTTTCTCCAAGACCTGGGGCATGTCTGTAACTGCTTAACATAAATACATAATTCAGTTGACATTTTAGCCTATGGAATGTCTATTTGAATGTCAACAAAAATAGGGCAACAAGGCCCCTGAACTCCATTTTCCCATAACTCTATTGACTCTTGCAACTGCCTAAAGGTAATATTCCCACCCAAACCAACCATGGGAGGAAGCTGAAAATGGATCCTGACGCCATACTGGATGGAAAAAAAGTGCTGGTAGTGGATGATGAGGCCGACATATTGGAAACCCTCGAAGAACTGCTGGACATGTGTCTGATCGATTCAGCCCCTAACTACGAAACCGCCATGAAATTCCTTTCCAAAAATACATACCACTTGGCCATCCTCGATATTATGGGGGTACGGGGCTACGACCTGCTGGAGGAGACCAATAAACGGGGAATCCCTGCTATCATGCTCACCGCCCATGCCTTGAGCCCGGAAAATCTTATCCGCTCCATCAAAGGTGGAGCTCACGCCTACGTACCCAAAGACAAGATCTCGGAAATTCCCAATTACGCAGCCCAGGTTCTCAGCGAGGCAGAGGGCAAAGAGAAGCGGGGCAGCTGGTTTAACCGGCTAGCCCCTTTCTTTGACAAAAAATTCGGGGCCGACTGGAAGAAAAAGCACAAGGACTTTTGGGATGCATTTGAACAGACATACAGGGTCAGCCGGGAGGACCTGGAGGGCATGATGTAATTATACCTCCCTTCAAGCAGGGCTGACTTCATTCTTTGAGAGGAATGGAGACGGAAAACCTGGCCCCTTGGCCTTCAGAGCTTTCAAGGGACAACTTGCCCCCCATGTCTTCCACTAGCACCATTACACCAGCAAGTCCAAGCCCATGACCGCGGACAGTACAGACGCCCCCCTCTTCCATCTGGAAATAGCACTGAAATATCTTTTCGTGGTATTCTTCCGGGATCCCTTCTCCATCATCCTTCACGGATATGTAAAGCTCTGAGCCCCTTTTATCCACCTCAAGTTCAACCTTTTCTTTTCTATATTTCAAGGCATTGCTCAGGAGGTTCCTCAGTATCTGTTTCACCTTTCCTTCATCTATGCAAATGCGGCTCTTCCACACTGAGGGGTTAACTTTGAGAAACACGCCCTTTTCAGCCAGCACCTCCTTTAATTGCTCGAGCTTTGTACAGGACTTGATCTTCTCAGAGGTTGGCTCATCATT
>JAMOVZ010000212.1 GCA_027061865.1 Desulfobacterales bacterium | reverse complement strand
ATGCTTCGAAAAATGAATGTGTATTCATTCAGATATTACATTTGACCATGGGTTGTCAAGGGAAAAAGATCACAGAATGTATAAATCTTTGTATCCTAATTTTAAATTTCTTTATATTTAGGATGGTTGGGGTTCACCGCTGACATAATTTTATGAATCTTTTAGCAAAAGATCTTTAATCTTTTGGTGCTCCGGTCGATAAGGATACTGATTGAGTTACCCAATAAAGTAGGAGGGATAACATGAAGTTTTCTTTTGGCAGTATTCAAGGGAAAATAGCCTCGGTGATGGTTGCACTTCTCCTGGTGAATGTTGTGACTGTGGCTGCCACATTTTATGTCCTGTCTAAACAGGAAACGGACAGCCTATATATAGATTTGGCTGGGCGACAGAGAATGTTTAGCCAGAAAATGACAAAAGAGGCCTATCTATACGCCCTTACCAAAGATAAAAAGTGGCGGGATGCCCTGCGTAAAACCGAGGAGGAGTTTCAAAAAAGTCTCTTGATGCTCCGAAATGGAAGTAGTGAACTAGGCATGGGGCCTACCACCGATGAAAAGGTGCTTGCAGAACTGGATAAGCTGGCTTCTGAATGGAGAGAG
Organism: Desulfobacterales bacterium; assembly: GCA_027061865.1. Lineage (GTDB taxonomy): Bacteria > Desulfobacterota > DSM-4660 > Desulfatiglandales > Desulfatiglandaceae > JALVMN01. The sequence continues at coordinate 1,991 of JAMOVZ010000212.1, read as the reverse complement.
TTTAAAAGCAAGGTGGATGAGGTTATTAACAGTGATCTTGGGTCAAGTAGCAGCAAGAATGCCCTTGATTATTTGTCAAAGTATAACCTGCCCCTTTTAAAGCAGGCAAACAAGGTGACCCAGGCCTATAAGAAGATGGCCATGGAGTCCATCATCCAGCTTAAAGAGATGGAAATTGCTCTGATGGTGATTGGAGTATTGATTTTCATCTTCTCCACATGGTTCATCCATGTACAGGTCTTGAGACCCTTGGGCAAGCTCTTCCCTGTAATTGAAAGCATTGCTGCTGGCAATCTTATGGCTAGGGTTCATCTGAAGGTCAAGGGAGAGCTGAGAGAGCTGGGTGATGCCATTAATGGCATGGCAGAGAAGCTCAACAAGATGGTCAAGAGAATCCAGGCCGATTCAAAGGAGATCAAGGGCTCCTCTGACAAGCTTGAGGACATCAGCCAGACCGTCTTCGACAGGGCAAGTTCAATGAACGAGATCGTCAGCGAGGTTGCCCACTCTGCAGAGTCCGTGGATGACAGGATTATGTCTGTCACAAGGGCCTCCCAGGAGCTCACCGAGGCCACTACGGAGATTGCCCAGAGTGTTGCACACACTGCAGCCATCACCAACGATGCCCAGGAAAAGGCTCACAAGGCCAATGAAGTCATCCAGAGGCTTGGTGATAGTTCAGACAAGATAGGCAGCATCATCCAGGTGATCAATACCATTGCTGAACAGACCAACCTTCTCGCCTTGAATGCCACCATAGAGGCTGCAAGGGCAGGGGAGGCAGGCAAGGGCTTTGCCGTAGTTGCAAACGAGATCAAGGAGCTTGCCAGGCAGACCAGCGAGGCCACAGATGAGATTACCAGCATGATTCAGGCAATACAGGCAGAGACTGGTGTTGCAGTGACCTCTGTCGAGGAAATTACAAACATTGTTGGCCAGATCAATGACCTTGCCAACACCATTGCCTCGGCTGCTGAGGAGCAGACAGCCACAGTGTCTGAAATAAGCGTGAATATGGAAGATGCCGAGAGTGAGGTAAAGGGAGTCAAGGAAAAGAGCACCAAGACGGCTGAACTTGCAGGTTCTGTCCAGAGTGTGGCTGAGGAAACGGCAACCTATTCAAAGAAGTTGAACACCCTGGCAAACAGCCTGGAAGAAATGATAAGGACCTTTAAGACCAAATAGCATAAAGGTTACAAGATATGGGAAAATGAAAAGGGGAGCCGTTGAGCTCCCCTTTTTTGGTTTCACTTTCGTGTTGGTTATTTATTAGCCAGCGGATTTTGGCCTGAAGCTCTTGGGAACGATCATGATGAATCGATCCTTAGCATTTTTCATTATCTCTTCCACGGCATCCGCCTCTTCCATCTGGAAGGAGGAGCGCAGCTCATTGATGTAAAGGGTGAGAAGCTCTTCAATGTCCTTTATGCCTTCTTCAGTGAGTTTCTCGATTTTTACGATGGCACCCCTTGCGAGTCTCCGTTTTATGGAATCCACGGTGAAGTTGTACTCTGGATAGAGACACTGGTAGATGACACCACCTGTCATTCCTGCGCACATCCATGGGCCTGGATCCCCTAGAACGACGGCCCTTCCACCAGTCATGTATTCAAAGGCAAAGCCCTTGAGAAATGCCCTGTGGGCAATGTTGCCCCTGGAGTCATCTACCGGCTCTGTGATGCGGCGTCCAAAGACGACGTCGGCTCCGGAAAACCTGATGCATGCCCTTGAGTCGGCCATGTTTTGAATGAGAAACGTTCCCTTTATGGCGCCATAGGCAAAGCTCTTTCCTGTGGAGCCATCCACGCGGTTTCCAAGGTAGTTGATGCCTTTGAAGACTCCTACCACACCACCATAGCTTCCCTTGACAGTGCCGTCCTGGGCACCGCCAATGATGCTGGCATCCACAGCCTTGATGTTGAAGGCGCACAATCCGTTGCCTGGAACCGATGAGGCAAGCCTGAGACACGCCTTTTTGTCTGTTGAAATGC
>JAMOVZ010000211.1 GCA_027061865.1 Desulfobacterales bacterium | reverse complement strand
ATTGATACATGGGAGTGGTTAGGTGGGCTCTTGCATAAAGAAGGGATTCAATTGAATTTGGAGAATGTTTACGAGCAAGGCCCGCAAGAGATCCTGGAACTCTTTACTGCGCTGGCCCCAATTGGCATAGGGTTTTGTCTTGACACAGGGCACCAGTCAGCATTTGGAAAGGCCGGTCTCGAAGAATGGTTAAACTGTCTCGGCCCATTCCTCAAGCAAGTCCACCTCCACGACAACAGCGGCAAGGCCGATGATCACCTGGGCCTTGGAAAGGGAAATATCAGGTTTGAGGTGCTGATTTCTTGGCTGAAAGAGAGTGGCCAGCCCCCACCCCTAGTGACCCTAGAACCCCACAGGGAAGAAGATGTGCTTCCCAGCCTTGAGAAACTAGGCCAAATCTGGCCTTGGGACTTAACCTCAGGATAGCTCCATACCGAGGCCCTTCCAGCTGCCAGGCGGTTATTCCAAAGAGCAGCCCATTGGGAAAATTGCGCTAACATGGAGGGGATAAAAAAGAAGGGCAGTTTGGTGTGGTATTTGAAGTTGATTGGTTATACAATGATTCGTTGAAGAAAGGATGCCGGTTTGATAGAAGGGCTTGCACGACAAGGGCATGGCGTGGTTTAGTGCACACCATGCCTAAATTTATAGGAAATCTCAGGGGGAGGCATTGATATGGCATTAAATGACGTGGTGATTTCAAGGCATATCATTGAGGAGTACAAAAAGAAGTTCATGGACCACCTCAGCGTTGATGTGGCCCTTGTGGGAGCTGGGCCAGCCAACATGGTAGCGGGATATTATTTGGCCAAGGCCGGGGTGAAGGCCGCCATATTTGAGGCCAAGTTGGCCCCTGGCGGCGGCATGTGGGGCGGGGGAATGATGTTCAACGAGATAGTCATCCAGGATGATGCCAAGGAGGTCTTGGATGAACTGGAGATAAGGTGCAAGGATAAAGGTGACGGATACTATACAGCGGATAGCATTGAGACCATGGCAACCATTATCTCGAAGTGCCTTCGGGCGGGCACTCCTGTTTTTAACCTCATAAAGGCCGTTGATGTTCTGTTCCGCGAAGAGAACGGAAAGCCCAGGGTGGCCGGGCTTGTGCTCAGCTGGTCACCCGTAGAGAAGCTTGAACTGCATGTAGACCCTTTGGGGATAGAGGCCAAGGTGGTTGTGGACGGCACGGGTCATCCGGCAGATATTTGCCACATAGTGACTAGGAAGATGAATGTAAGACTCAACACCCCCACAGGAGGAGTGGTGGGTGAGATGCCGCTTTGGGCGGACAAGGGAGAAAAGTTTACGGTTGAGAACACCGCCCGAGTCTTCCCAGGGCTCTATGTCTCTGGAATGGCGGCCACCAATGCCTTTGGCGGGCCCCGGATGGGTCCCATATTTGGCGGTATGCTGCTATCTGGGAGAAAAGTGGCCAAATTGATCGCACAAGAGCTGAAAAGGCCGTGAAGCCAAAAAAGAGGGTTGGAGTGAAAAGGTTAAGTGAGGTCTGCCTGTACTGCTTTACCCCTGGGGGGCTGGCCGGAGATAGGGACCCCCTGGAAATGGTCATGGCCCAGATAAGGGGAGGGGCTGATGTGATTCAACTCCGGGAAAAGGAGATGAGCAAGCGCGAAAAGCTGGAACTGGGCTTGAAGGTAAGGGAGGCAACCAGGAATTCGGGGGTGATTTTCATAGTCAATGATGACCTTGACCTTGCAATGATATTGGATGCCGATGGCGTCCACTTGGGCCAGGAGGATATTCCCATACGGTATGCTCGGCCGTTCATGAAAGATAGATTGATAGGTGTCTCAACCCACTCTGAGGGAGAGGTTCAAGAGGCATTGAAGCAAGGGGCTGATTACATCGGCTTTGGACCCATTTTTCAAACCACCACCAAGCAGGATCCAGATCCAGTGGTGGGAGTGAAGAGATTGGAGCGATTGAGAGGCCTTTCCATT
>JAMOVZ010000210.1 GCA_027061865.1 Desulfobacterales bacterium | reverse complement strand
TCTGACATCCTTTTAGCAGAGGATATTGAAGCAAAATGCAAAAGGCTCAAAAGTCTCCTAACAGAAACGGAATAATGGAGCATCCCTTTCCAAAATCCATTTCCGCAGTTGAGAAGTGCAAGAGGCTGTGGGAGGTGGTGGGGGGAGATGATGTGCTTGCCATTGTCATAAATGCAGACCCCGATGCTATGGCAAGCGCCCTTGCGTTAAAGAGGCTTTTTTGGAGAAAGGCCAAAAAGATTCTCATCTATCACATCAATCCCATTGAACGGGCAGACAACCTTGCCTTCATCAAGCTGCTCAAGATTAAGCAGGAAAACATCCGGAATGTGAAACGATCCCTTATCACCAAATGGGCGGTGGTGGACTCCCAGCCCGATCACAATGATATCCTTAAGCGGTTCCAGTTCGACATAATTATCGACCACCACCCCGTCCTTGAATCCACAAAGGCCCAGTTTCTGGATATCAGGCCAGAATATGGGGCCAATTCCACCATAATGACCGAGTACCTGAGGGCCGCCCGCATAAAACCATCAACTACTCTGGCCACTGCATTATTTTATGGGATCAAGACCGATACGGACAATTTTGTCCGCGAATCCCTCCCTAATGATGTGAATGCCTTCCGCTATCTTTACAAGTTCGTAAACATGAATGTGATAAAGAAGATTGAATCCTCTGAGATGACTGTGAAGACACTTGAGACCTACAGGCAGGCCATGGATCGGCTTATTATCCATAAAGATATTGCATTTGTATTTATGGAAGGAGAGCAGCGGCCTGACTGGTTGGTGATGGTGGCTGATTTTTTTATGAGGCTTGCAGAGGTCACGTGGTCCTTTGTCTCCGGGCTTCACAAGGGCAAGGTGGTGGTGATCATAAGAAATGCAGGGCTTAGGGGAAATGCCGGGAAGCTGGCAGAACGGCTTTTTGGCCGTTTTGGGGGAAGCGCGGGAGGGCATGCAAGTGCTGCCAGGGCCGAGTTTCCTTTAGAAAACCTAGAGGCGCATTTAGACGGGAACATTAGCGTGGAAAAATTTCTCCTCTCCCAGATAAAGTCCATTCGTTAATGGAGGAAATTGGATTTGGCCGCAAAAGCACCCAAGATGATAAATGAAGATCTCCTCGAGACCGTTAAACGCCTCATTGAAAAGGACGACAAGGAGGCCTTGGCCAAACTGGTTGATGAGATGAGGCCGGCGGACTTGGCGGACCTTATCGAGCATCTGGACCAGCATGAACGCCTCTATATCTTCAAGATATTGGAGCCTGAAGAGGCAGGCGAGGTATTGGTGGAGATAGAGCCTCCGGTTCAGGACAAACTGCTTGAAGAGTTGGATACCGAAGACATCCTGGAGATCGTAGAAGAGCTGGACTCTGATGATGCGGCCGACTTGGTAAGAGACCTCCCCCCGGAACGAGCTGAGGAGATTATCTCTACACTGAGAGAGGATGTCTCAGAGGAGATAAGGAAGCTCCTGCCTTACAAGGAGGATACGGCAGGGGGGATAATGGGGCTCGAGTTTGTCTCGGTCCTAGACGAGGCCACCATAGGAGATGCAATAGAGGTCCTGAGAAAGAAGGCCGATGAGGTGGAAAACCTATATCATATTTGGGTGGTTGACCGGCAAGGGAGACTGGTTGGTGTGGTTTCATTGAAAGACCTGCTCCTCTATCCGCGGGATCAGAGGATCCGGGATATCATGAATCCTGATGTGATCTCAGTGAATGTGAACGCAGACCAGGAAGAGGTCGTCCACTTAGTAAAGAAGTACGATCTGGTCAATATCCCTGTGGTGGATGATAAGGGCCGCCTGGTGGGCCGGATTACCCATGATGACATCATTGACGTGATTGAGGAGGAGGTGGATGAGGACATCTCTTACATGGCGGGTGTCATAGATGAGGAGATTGCCGAGGAGTCCACCCTGAAGATCTCAAAGGCAAGGCTCCCATGGTTGATAGTGTGTATAGGCGGAGAACTGATATCTGCTCTGGTTATAAGCCGGTTCGAGACCTCCTTGCAAAAGATCCTCGCCCTTTCATTCTTTTTCCCTGTAATAATGGCCCTGGGAGGCAGTTCGGGGTCGCAAGCCGCTATTATTGTGGTCAGGGGGCTTGCCACCGGCGATATCAGCATGTTCAAGTTGGGAAAGAGAGTCTGGATTGATTTGAAGGTCGCGTTAGTAAATGGTTTGGTCTGTGGTATAATGCTAGGACTTGTGATAGGGACTTGGCTGTCCAATTATGAGTTAGGACTTGTTGTAACTATTGCAGTGGTTTTAATCGTACTCAATTCGGGCTTGATTGGCTCAGCCGTGCCAATCATTTTCAAGAAGCTAAATATTGATCCAGCCCTTGCTACAGGGCCGTTGGTGACCACGGCCAACGATATCCTGGGGCTCCTTATATACCTAGGCTTGGTAACCACCTACCTGAGGTATGCGGCATAGGCAAAGAAAAAAGGGGTGAGGATGCCCCCACCCCTTTCAGTTCCAGTACCTTTGACCTCTCAGGCCTTACCCTTCACTCCTCACACTTCACCCTTCACACCTTACCCCTTAATAATCCTGGGGATCATCATGTGGTTGTGAGGACATATGGACTTGGGGTTTTGGTACACGCAGCCTGCAAAGGCTGCAATGTATTTCCTGAGATTTGGAAAGGAAACGATCTCATCCACAAAGCCCCGCCTGGCACAATACAGGGGCCTGGATTTTTCATAATATTCCTGGGCAAGCTTGTTCATCTTGTCAATTATAGGCTGCAAGGGCCTGCCTGCTTCCTTTTCTTTCACGAGTCTGCGGGCAAAGGTGGCCACAGCAGCCGTTTCTCCATGCATCACGTATATCTCTGTTGTCGGTGTCCCCAAGGTGAAGGCATTGTGGTTGTTGGCCGTAGGCCCCCCCATGATGTAATGGGCTGCCGCCGTGCCTTTGCGAAGCACCACGCACATCATGGGCACATCTGTTTGCTCAATGGAGTAGATCAACGACTGGCCCAGACCCAAAAGTTCCGCCTTCTCGGCAAGGTCCCCCACATCTATCCCCGTGGTGTCTTGGAACCATACGATAGGTACGCGGTCACGGCCACACAGGGTCACAAACTCGTTCATCTTGATGAGTCCCTGGCGGTAGAGCTTCCCGCCGATACCTGGATAAGGGGCATATTCAGGATAGTCTTTGCCCAGGAAGCCTTGGCGGTTTCCTATGAATCCCAGCAGAAAGCCGTCTATCTTCGCAAGCCCGGTATAAACCTCCGGGCCATAGCCGGGCCTGAACTCCATGTGTTCGCTGTTATCAAAGATCCTTGCAAGCACTTCGTCAAAGTTGTAGCTCCTTTTCTGGTTGAAGGCCACAATGTAATTGAGGTCTTCACCAGGATACTTGGGCTCTTTGGGTTCGTCCACCCGGAAAAATGCTGGATCATAGGCAGGCATCATGTCCATGTATTTCTTAAGGGCATCCAGGACCCCTGTTTCGGTCTCATAGACTTCCTTGAAGAATCCAGTCTCATTGTAATGAATAGGGACACTCCCCGGGGGAACCTGCTTGAAATGGCGGGTTGCCTCAATGATCTGCTCTGCCCCTTCTTCGTCAAAAGAGCCTTTTGGGCTCATCCCGCTAACTATTCCTCCTCCACCCACTGCCATATTGGCATCCTTGTGGGCGATCAAGAGGGTGGGGCTGATGGCCTGATATCCCCCTCCCGCAGGATTGGTCCCATAAATTCCTGCAAGGATAGGGATACCAAGCTTCTCCAGCTCTGCATGGCGGAAAAAGGTGGTGCCGTTTCCCCGTCGGTCCGGGTAGACTTCCTGCTGTTCAGTCAGTTTTACGCCGCTGCAGTTCACCAGCCAGACCAAAGGTACCCTGAGGCGCTTTGCAATGTCTGTGACTCTTAGTTGGTTTTCCGCCTGTCCTGCAATCCAGGCCCCCGCAAGGACCTTATTGTCAAATCCTATGACAACAGCCCACTTGCCATTGATTTTCGCAAGGCCGTCAACCACGCCGGTGGTGCCCTCTTCATTGGAACGGGGATTATAGAGGGTATGGAGGGGGCACCAGGTGCCGGGGTCCACCAGGTAGTCTATCCTCTCCCACACGGACATTTGCCCACGCTTTTTCAGCACCTCCAACGGCAGACCCGCATTCTTTACCTCTTCTATGGCTGCCTCTATCTCTTTCTCCACTTCCTTAATCTGACGGGCGTTTTCTTTGTTGGCCTCTTTTTGCTTTTCGGTTAATGGCTTCCCAATGGGAGCCATGTTTTGGAAGTAGGGTCTCATGGGTATTACACCTCCTCTGTTTTTCAGCGATTGGCCTTCCTAATGCCCAATTGATCAAGGGCAATGATCCACTTACAGATATTTGTAGAGCCTTCCACGATCTGATAGGTGGGCGCGTCTCTGTAAAACCTGGCCACCGAGTATTCAGTGGAATAGCCGTAGGCGCCAAGGATCTTCATGGCCACCTGGGCGGCCTTTACCGCCACCTCGCCTGCCAGGTACTTGGCATGAGCCACCTCCAGGGTATTTCCAAGCTGACCCTGATCCTTTTGCCATGCGGCCTTGTAAACCATGAGCCTGGCGGCCTCGATTTCAGAGGCAATTTGGGCAATCATGTCCTGGTTCATCTGGAAGTGCCCGATTGGCTTTCCAAACTGCTCCCTTTCCTGGCAGTAAGATGTAGCCATGTCTAGGCAGGCCTGGGCGACTCCCACTCCACCAGCAGCAGCAGATAGCCTCGTTTGGTTGAGAGAGCCAAAGACGATCTTGGCACCGTCGCCCGGGTTCCCAAGGATGTTTTCTTTAGGCACTCTGGTATCTTCCAGGTAAATTTCACCGGTTGGAGAAGAGCGCGATCCCATTTTGTCCAAGTCCGTAGTGGTTATTCCATTGAAGTTTTTGAGCTCCACTACAAAGGCCGACAGCCCTTTGCTCCCCTTTTCTCTGTCTGTGTAAGCATAATAGATGACCACATCTGCAATGGAGGCGTTTGAGATCCAGGTCTTGGTGCCATTGAGGAGCCAGTAATCTCCTTTGTCTTCGGCAGTGGACTTCATAGCCATCACGTCAGAGCCTGCGTTGGGTTCAGTGATTGCAAATCCCCCAAGATATTCAGCGCTCACGAGTTTGGGAATATACTTTTTCTTAAGCTCTTCAGAGCCATATCTGTATATGGTAAACGCACAGCCAAGGGCCTGCATGTTGATCTGAACCCTGAGCGAGCTTGAAGCCCGGGCGATCTCCTCTGTCAGTATCATGGCAGCCAGCCAGCCCATATTGTTCCCGCCGTATTCTTCCGGGATGACAGTCCCGAAAAAACCCAGCTCTCCCATAGGCTTGATCACCTCTTCATAGGGGAAGTAATGCTTTTCATCCCACTCGTCGGCATAAGGGGCGATCTTTTCTTTGGCAAAGTCGCTGGCCATTTCCCGGAGCATTTGCAATTCTTCACTTAAAGCAAAATCCATGGGTTCCTACCTCCTTTGTCTATTGGCTATTTGTAATAAATAACTTTTGTTTGCGAATTCTTGAAAATCTCGGCCCTCGTTGGCCTCAAGCATGTATAATTGAAAGGCTCGGAAATGGCAACAAATTTTATTTACATTGTAGCTACAATTTAACTATGAAGGAAAGGATTAGTCATTGACTTTGACAAATAAAGGGGTTAAAAGGTGGCATCCGAACGGTTTTTAAGGGCCGCTTGGGGCCTTTGAGAGAATTCACAACTTCAGGAGGGTAACTAGATGGAGCCTATTGCGGTTAATCCTAAGGCGGGAAAACTGAAGGTGGCTCCCGAATGGGCAGATGTCTGCTTCACTTGTGGCACGTGTGCAGGTGGGTGCCCTGTGACGGGCGTGGACAGGATGGATCCCAGGAAGGCCATCCGCATGGCGGCACTAGGGCTTGACCAAGACCTGATAGATTCCAGGTTTCCCTGGATCTGCACCATGTGTGGCCGCTGTGAGTATGCCTGTCCCCAGGGAGTTGAAATACTGAAAGTTATGAGGCGCGCCCGTGGGCTGCGGGATAGGGACAAGGTGCCCGGGCCTATCCACAAAGGCGTTGTGATGTGCCTGGAAAAGGGCAATAACCTTGGCATTCCAAAGGATGACTTTCTCTTTTTACTGGCCGATCTTGCCAGGGAGATGGATGAGGAGGAAGGGTTCCCTGGCTTTTATGTGCCGGTGGACAAAAAGGGCGCAAATTTATTTGTTACCATTAATTCAAAAGAGCCCTTTGGTGAACCGGACGACATGAAGTTCTGGTGGAAAATTTTTTATGCCGCCAGAGAGAGCTGGACCGTGGCCTCCGAGAACTGGGAAGGTGTAAACTGGGGGCTTTTCTCCGGCGATGACGAGGCCATGAAGACCATAGTGGGTAGAATTGTAGACCACATGGAGCGGCTGGAGTGCAGCACGCTCCTGTTGCCCGAATGAGGCCATGCCTACTATGCGACCAGGCTTGGTCTGCAAATGTGGTACCCAGAAGTATTTGAGAAGTACAAGGTTGTCTCGGTATTTGATCTTTTGAAAGAATACCTGGAGACAGGCAGGATCAAGGTAGACAAATCTATTCACACAGAGCCTACCACACTTCATGAACCGTGCAATTACGGCCGCAAGAGCCAAAAGGCCTTTGGCCATGGTTACTTCGAAGAGCCAAGGTGGATAATCCAGCAGTGCTGCGAAGAGTTTGTGGAGATGTACCCCAACCGCATGAATCAGTTCTGCTGTGGAGGGGGGGGAGGTGCCTGGGCCATGCCTTATACAGAGGAAAGGATCTTCTATGGAAGGGTAAAGGCAAAACAGATCATGGACTCTGGCGCCAAGCTGGTGATTGCACCATGCCATAACTGCCGCGACCAGCTCATGAAGTCCATCGTGCCTGAGTACCAGCTAGATGTAGAGATTAAGTACATTTGGGAACTGGTGGCCGACTCCCTTATCGTGGAGCCATGGAGCGAGGAAGAGATCAAGAAGGCAAGAGAAGAACGGGATGCCCAGTACGAAAGGGATGGCATAGACCTAGACGAGGAACAATGGTAAGGCGCTAGAAAGGAAAGACCTTGTTGGGCGGGCTTACGTTCAGGCCCGCCTTTTTTATTTTGGTAAACAGTGCCGGGGGGCCCGCTACCACCAGGAGATGACTTTGTCGTGCTCAAAGACTAAATCTAAGAGTTTTCCGTAGTCCACATTATCTTTGTAAAGCTCAAAAGCGGTGGCCTCTTCCCCTTTGGATATGACTTCGACCAAGGTATTGGTAACCCCGTCGGGTTCTGTCTTGAATATGTGAAGGATCTTCATTTTGCACTCCCGAAAGGAACTATTAAATCCATGGTTCTGAGTTTCTCGCCCATCTCCTCAAGGCTAAGGTACTTGAAACCGTGCTTTTCAACATTAACCTTGTTGTTGGAGTAATATTCGCACTCCATGTCCACAAGCCACTCCAGGTTTTCTTTGTACTTCTCTGTCATCTCTACTTCAACATCTATTACGAACATGTGGGCCCACATATTTTCCACTGCAAGGCCCAGGGTGGAACGGGAGCCCTCCCACAAGTCCTCTTTCCTTCTTATCAAGAAGGCCACATGTTTTACTTCCATTTTTTCTGCTCCTCCCCTCTGTTAAAAGGCTAGGTAACGGTCACACTCTTCTATCAGCTCACCATGCCTGGCCTGGGTTCCAAAATCTTTGTCATCGATTCCTGGCACAGGCTTCTTTAAGCCGTGGCTTTCAAATCCCACATTGCAAAGTGACATTTGAGCAAGGCCGACCAGCTCGCTAAACCTGGGGTCCTGAGTGAGCAACGTGCCCAAATGGGTGAAAAAGATGCTCACCTCGATTCCTTTTGCTTTTGCGGCCTTGCAAATCCCGATGATTTTGTCCAGATGCCTGTCAGTGCTTACAAATATTCCGAGTTTCTTTGCCATTGGCTCACCTCGTCTCTACTTTACCTTTATATAAAAGCGTGTGAAGCCCTCGTCTTCCTTCTCTCCAAGATACTCGTGGCCCGACTTTTTGGCAAAGGCGGGCAAGTCATTCCGGGTGCCCGGGTCTGTGCTTAACACCTCCAGTATTTGGCCGGATTTTAGTTTGGTTATGGCCTTCTTCGTCTTGAGAATCGGCATTGGGCAACTCAGCCCCCTGCAATCCAATGTCTCGTCAGGTGTGATGTTTTCAACCATTTTTTCCTCCTTGGTTTTCATAGTTCAATGGTAAATTTGTCGGTCTCT
>JAMOVZ010000209.1 GCA_027061865.1 Desulfobacterales bacterium | reverse complement strand
ATCATCTGGCAGATTCAGTAAAGCTATGACTGGTATTACGCGCAGTCCTTAAAATCCAACATCTCTTTTGCCAACCTGTCCAGGTTCATTTTGGTTTTGCGCGACTGATAAACCATTTCCAGCAAGGCTTCTTCTAGCCTATCTACCTTTTTTCCATCGCAGTATCTTGCACAGTCACCTCTTGCCTCAACAATAAAGTTACTAGAAACTATTTATAGTACTACATGGGACAGCGATATACAATGGGGTGTTCTAGCCCCTAGGGATGCGACAATTCAAAGGGTTAAACTTAATAGACTGTACAGGATAGGACCCAAGTCGAAAGAGAACATAGCCATTATGCGAGCAAAGCACTTTGGTGTATAGTTTGAACAACTCTTTCAATATTTTCATCTCTTGGGCGTCGAATGTCTTCCTAGTCCAACGGCTGAAAATTGCTGTATTCATCAGGATATGGGTTATTCCCTTCCCTTTGAGTTCTCGGGCCATCAAACGGGAGTTCCCAGTGCTCCTCAGGCACCCAGCAAGCAAGCTCTTGTTTTGTACCATGTCAAAAATATAACACCTGTCACAATAGTAACCGCGATTTCCCATGAAGACAAAAAGAATCTTCGCATTTGCAGGCAATTTTTTATTTATATACTGCATTACAGGATATTCTGGCCGATATCTCTCTATATATTGGTCACGGGAGACCTCCCCTCTCAGGTATCCTAGAGGGCTCACATATTTAAATTGGCCAATAACATATTGGGCATTTATTAAAATGGCGGCAAGAGCTGAACCAACGGTTGCAAATAGCAAACCTTTTCTTGCCAAGGATTTGAGCCTCTCCGAAATTCCAATGGCCTTTTTTATTCCCAAAACAGAAAGTATCACTAAAGGTGGAATAATAGGAGATATGTACCGCATCCTGAGACTGGAGCTGAAAAACGCAAACAAAAAAAAGAAAACCGAAAAAGCAAGAAGCAGTTTTTTTTCAAATCGGAGTCTTTCATTGTCTTCACCCAACCGTAAAAAAGATAGAGCAGCTAAGACCAACAAAAAAGGATTAAGTTTTCCATCGAAGAATTGGGGATTTCCATCCTGCCCCTGAAAGAATATTCGAAGGGGTAGGAGGGCCATTTCCCACCACTTTTCTCCATAAACTAATGCTCTATATGTAAAAAGCCCGAGCGAGGTTTTCTGGGCCGCATTTGGGTTAAACCAATTATCATATAAGGGATAGAGAGGATTCCCCGTCCAGATAAAATTTTTCACAAACCAAGGTGAGCAAATGAGAAAAGCCAAGGAGAAGAAAACAATCCCTGTCTTTATTGCTCCCAAAGAATCTGCTCGCTTTTCTCCCCTGAGGTAGATGAACGGAGTGAAGAGTGATAAAAGGAATAAGGTGATAAGTCCATTGTATTTGGTGCCCGCTGCCAAGCCACAAAACAAGGCTGCTAAGGCTAAATATTTATGTTTGAAATCAGATTCACGCCATCTTATCAAGAAAAGAAGAGCCGCATTTGTGAAGAAAATCAAACCAAGGTCTACATACACGGTAATCGAAAGTTTCACAATCAACGGAATTGAAAGGAAAAAAAGCGCCCCGAATAGAGCATAAATCAGGCCACATCTTGTCCTTAAATATGAAAAAATCAGCCAGCCTGTGAGCAAAGCGAATCCAAAATGAATCAACTTAGGAGCAATATCGTTATTAAAATAAAGAGGAATCAGGTAGAGAAGCTCTATGTTCATTGGAAAATAAGAGAAAGGCATTCCTGGTATTTCATATATGCCTCCGTGGCGCAAATAGAGTTTTGGCACGGCCAAATGATGGGTAAGAGCGTCCTTGCTGACAGGCGGGACCAGGCAAAGCACAACGATACCTGCTATTAATGCCAAAACGCTTGCCAACAATAGAGGCATTAAGCATCTGTTCGCCTTGTTAACTATTTCAATTTTCATGCTATTTAGTCGTCAATGTCAATTTTATTTAGATACGCATCATCCCTGCCACAAAGGGGAAAAACAACTCATATAATGAAGAAAAAGGGGCGGATTATGTGGATCAAAAACAAGGAAGACATTTGCGAAGCTTTAAAGCTATTCTTTCCGTATTGCGCCTCCTGGCCCCTGAACCACGTATGTAGTGTCACCAGAAGAGTGTCTTGCCCTCATCAGGTATGCGGTAGTATTAGTCGCAACAGGGTCTATTTGGAGAGTTACACCCTCTGACATATGTAGCATATAGGTGCTACCTATGAGTGTGGTGGTGTTTGAGCAATATGTTTTGTGGATCAAAAAGTAATATTCCTGGGCGTTCATGGCTTGGCGCAAATCATGTAAGGCTGTGGCATTATGAGAATTTTTTCTATACACCGTATATTGAGGGATGGCGATTGCAGCCAAGATCCCTATTATTGCTATAACTATCATAAGTTCTATTAAAGTAAAACCACCTTCTGAGGGTGTCCTCCCCTCAAGCTGCCCCGCTTTTCTTCCTACCTCTATTAGTTGCTTGATTTTAGGCTCCATAGGGTTTTCATTCTACAAAGTGTGGTATACTCTTTGCAAAATCTATTCCGAACAAATTTCATTCTGTGGAGGCCAAATTTTATGAATATACCTGGTGAATGCGGCACAAATAGCCAGATAACCCACTGCCGTGCGCTGGCTTTTTCATTCGTCACCCTTACTATTCTTATCCTTATGGTCTACTCCAACTCATTCAACTGCTCTTGGCATTTTGACGACGAATCCAATATTCTTGAAAATTATAATCTTCATATGAAAATTTTAAATTGGAATTCTATTAAAAAAGCTGTTTTCTCGGACAGAAACAATCCTCATTTCCCTTACCGGCCCGTAGCCTGCCTCAGCTTTGCCCTTAATCACTTCTTAGGGGGCTTAGATGTGTTCGGCTATCATGTGGTCAATCTGCTTGTTCACATTATTGCCTCTTTATTTTTGTTCGCTTTTATTTATCGAACCTTATTTCACCTTACTTTAAAAGAAAGGTGGAAAGGGGATGTATATTTTGTCTCGCTCCTTGCCACAGTCCTTTGGGCCATAAATCCGATTCAGACCCAAGCGGTCACATATATTGTCCAGAGAATGGCCTCTATGGCCGCCATGTTTTACATCATGGGCATGTATTTTTACTTTAAAGGCAGGACTGCTGAGACTCGGGTTTTAAGGACTCTCTTCTTTTTTCTTTGCCTATTCTCTTTCCTTCTGGCCCTTGGCTCAAAAGAAAATGCTGCCATGTTTCCTGTGAGTATCTTTCTTTACGAAGCCCTAATCCTTCAGGACAATCCGAAAGCCTTTCTCAAGAGGTCATGGAAATGGGTTTTGGTGGCAGTGGGGAGCGTAGTTTTAGTTGGAGCAGCTTACTTCTACTTCAAGTCAGGCCGCTTGTTGCCAGATATACTGGCAGGGTACGAAAACAGGCCTTTCACTTTTGGGCAAAGGCTCTTAACCCAGCCACGAGTCTTGTTATTTTATATCAGCCTCCTTCTCTATCCCATGCCAACCAGGCTAAATATTGCCCATGATTTTCCGATCTCCACATCCCTTTTTACTCCAGTTAGTACGGCACTTTCAATCCTTGTGATTATAGCCCTTATAGCGGCTGCTATCATCCTTTACAAAAAACAACCTCTCATTTCTTTTTCAATCCTCTTCTTTTTTGTAAACCATATAATCGAATCCAGTATTTTCCCTTTAGAAATGGTCTTTGAGCATAGAAATTATTTTCCATCAATGATGTTCTTTTTACCAGTATCTCTGGGATTTGTTTCTTTAATAAACTACTATCAACATAAGAAACTAATGAAATCCATCATTTTAGGATTTATTGTATTTATTCTGATTAGTTTTGGACATTCTACCTATATGCGAAACTTTACCTGGAAGAATGAACTTACTTTATGGCTTGATGCAGTAGAAAAGTCTCCTTCTCTTTTTAGAACTCACCATAATTTAGCAAAATATTATCAAGATCATGGCTTTCCTGAAAAAGCTCTCTTTGAATATGAAAAAGCTTTGGATTCCAATAAAATAATGCGAAAAAATTCTAAAATGGTAGCATATTACAATATGGGCAAGCTCTACGAAGGATCGGGAGATCTTGATAAAGGCTTATTTTTTTATAATAAGGCTCTAGAATTATCCCCTAATTTCCCACCGTTGATTGTAAACATTGCCGCAATATACGACAAACTGGGCAAACCGGAGAAGAGCATAAAACTCCTTAAAAAGGCTTATCGGATTGATCCTAGCGATCCGGTTACGAACTATAATATGGCGATTTACTACTTAAAGAACCATCAACCAGACGAGGCCCTTATTCACTTGGAACCTGCTGTCAAATCGCAGCAATTAAGGGCTCAGTCAATAGTTCTCAAGGCAATTGCTTTAAAAGAAAAAGGAATTTTTGGGCGTGCAGTGATACTGCTAACCCATGCCTTGAATGATAACCCAACAGACCTCTCTGCCCTTCTTCATCTGTCAGAGATTTACACAAGATTATCAAGATTCGTTCAAGCTAAAAAGACCGCTAAAAAAGCGGTTTCTCTCGTCTCTGCGCTTGATAATGATAAGAAGAAGCTTCCAAAAATTCTAAGAAGGTTGAAATCCCAGGATGTCCATAGTGGGCTTGATCCAAACCCCCGGATTGTCCTGCCTCTTCTCTTGCAAGTAATTAAGGAAAGAAAGGTAGTCTTGGACAACTGGCAACAGCAACTATCAGATCTGCAAAATAAATAAGGGTTTCTACTGAATAATTCCGCCAGCTCCGACAATTTTAAAGGTCTGATCGCCCTGGATGTGTCTTGTCATCATTACATAGCCCTGGGAATTTGTGCTGCCTGCTACAATGGTAAGAGAAACACCTTCCGAAGGAAAAAACATATAAGAAGTTCCCGTTAAAATGCTCGTGCTCGTGCAATATGTGGCATGTTCAGCATAGTACAGCTCTTGTGCAACAGCCGCGTTATATAAATCTGATTTTGCAACTGCGTTGTATGCTCTGGTTCGATATACACCGAATTGAGGTAATGCTATAGCCGCCAGTATCCCTATTATCCCTATTACAATGATGAGTTCGACCAAAGTGAATCCTTGATCACTTCTCACCTGAAACTCCTATCCACATAAGAGCAGTCTCATATTTAAGTGGGCAGCACATTTTTACTTCTGCATTGGTTAGGGGCAACAAAAACTAAGCCGGGGAAGCAAGCCCTCCTCCGGCAGGGCTTTCCTCCCCGGTTGCTATCCCATTATTTACTAATCTTCTTCAACTGTGCCACCAGGTCCCTCAATCACATAAGTCTTATCTCCAGAACTATGTCTAGCCCTCATAATATATCCGCTTGAGTCTACTGTGCCCATGGTCAGTGTAACGTTTTCGGACAGATACAAGCCATACGTATCTCCGATAAGGGTGCTCGTGGTGGAACAGTAAGTTTGGTTATCAACATAGTAGGCTTCCTGCGCAGTTGCAGCATTCCTCAAGTCAGCCTGTGCAGCTGAATTATATGATCTGGTCCTATAAGCCGCAAACTGTGGGATGGCAATCGCTGCCAGGATACCGATGATCGCGATAACGATCATCAATTCAATCAGGGTAAAACCTTTTTCATCTTTTCTTGTGATTTTTGTAAACATTTTCCTCCTCCTTTAATTTAAGCTTTTTTTCTCAAGATTTTTGTTCTAAACCAATCACCAGTTAATTTTCATCCCAAGGGGCAGCACCTCACCTCCTTTCGTTTCGCTTTATGTGAGCCCTCTGTTCATAACTCAAAGATTTCATCGGCTGAGAGGGAAAACTCTTTAGTGATTTTGCCCTTTCTATATACAAGGAGTGTGCCATAGTAGATAAGAGTATTGGCTGGCGAAGAAAACCAATGTTATCTCAATAGATTATTGCCATACCCACAGTCTCCCATCTAGGAATGGTCTAGGAGTTGTGGTCTCAGGGCCCCGTTTTGGTGACAAGTTTTGTCAGGGTAGGGACAAAATTTGTCATTACAGCTCGCTTTTGTGACTTTTGTGGGAAATCTCCACTAACCCCACTCTTGGAGCAGTGGGAAACCTAAGGATGCCCTTGATATGGAGGGCAGAGGTACAAAAGAATGGGAGTGATTAAGTCTTTTTGAGCTTATTTGAGAGTTCTAGTAAACGGACATCTTCCAAATCCACATCTCGGCCTATAGCCCGTTTTGAGGCTATGAGGTATTTTACATTATGTTTTCTCAAGCACGAGAATACGTCCTTTAATTGGTTCAGTATCCTTCTGGTCCACTATTTTTGGGTTTACTGAAAGGAGCATCTCTGTGAATTGACACAATAGCGCCATTCGCTCTTCCAACGTGAGTGACTGAAACCACCGAGCCTTCTCCTCTATACTCTCCTCTCCAAAATCATGTGAAATGGATGAATTCATAAATATTCCCTCTTTTGTCAACCACTGAGAGTTCTTGAAATTGCCGACTGTATATTCACTGGTTAGACACTCCAGGGGCCGCTATATTCACTGTCAGGACATTAAGGCAATTGGCAAGCTCAAGGATAATCATAAAATAAAGAACATGGTATGATTACACATCAGTAGTATAAACTGTCAAGCCTGATGTTAACTGGACACTCTCACATAAGACAGTGCAAGTTAAACTCCTAGACGAGAGGGGCGAGGAAGCGAATTTCACACACGACAGATATAGGGCAGGATAAATCTCTTTCGTTTTTGTTATTCTTTCCGTAGAATATTCCACCACAAGAGGAGTGGAGAAACTGAGATAAATGAGAGCTTTTAGTGTAGCCCCCGAGAAAAAGGCAAAGATACTTAGTATCATCGAAGGTATCCTCGAAAAAGAGCCTTTTGTCTTGTTTGCATTTGTTCATGGGTCTTTCTTAGAAACTAGTCTGTTCCGTGATATTGACGTAGCTGTCTATACCCAGAAGTTAGAGCCAAGCTCAATATCAAAGCTAGAATCAAAACTGTCCAATGCCATTGAGCAGTCCATCCCAAGAAGAATCCCTGTTGAGGTAAAGGTAATTAATGAGGCCCCGTTACCCTTTCGCTTCAATGTTATTCGTGGTAAGCTGCTTGTTTCCAAGGATGATCTTCTTTTGGACGAGTTTATAGTGGGCACGGCGAGGCATTATCTTGATTTCCAGCCCCTAAGGCACCGCTACATAAAAGAGGCAATAACTTCATGAAAATCGATCCTGAAAAGGTTTATTCCAAATTCAATGATATTAACGAATCATTGGCACGGCTTCGTGCATTCAAGGACATTTCTTTGGATGAATTTTTACAAAACCAGGACCATCAAGATATTGCAAGCTTTCGATTGATTGTAGCCACTGAGGCCGCAATTGATTTGTGCTTACATATCTCCGCAAGGATCTTACATAAAGTTGGAGACGAGTATGCAGCCTGCTTCAAAATGCTCGGGGATGCCGATATTATTTCACCTGAACTTGCTGGTAGGCTTGCTGATATGGCCAGGTTCCGAAATCTGTTGGTCCATCGTTACTGGGAGATAGACTATGCAATGCTTTACGAAATCATTACTGGGCCTGACCTAGAGGATCTAAAACATTTTGTAAAGGAAGTGGGGCGCCTTCTGGACTGAAATAGAAAACGCACTTGGGCACTACTAGCTATTAGGTGTGAGACCTAGTTTGCCCATTCGGTAACGCAAGGACCTGAGGCTAAGGCCAAGGAGTTCAGCCGCCTTTTGCCTGGAGCCTCGTGACAGTTCCAGCGCCTTCAAGATATAGTCCTTTTCTATCTCCTTCATGACTTCCTCGAGATCAATCCCTTCGGGCCCAAGGTCTGTCTTTCTTCTTGCCCTTTGCTGTTTTACCTCTCTGAGGTTGGAAAGGGTGAGGCTTTCTGGCAGCACTATGTTGGATGTCTCGAGGGCCACGCTCCGCTCTATAATGTTTTCAAGCTCCCTCACATTTCCTGGGAAAGAGTACTGCTGCAGGATGTCCAGGGCATAGGCAGAGATCTTCTTTATGTCGCGGCCCATCTGGCGGGAAAATTTTTCCAGAAAAAATCGGGCAAGAAGAGGGATGTCCCCTTCCCTCTCCCTCAGGGGCGGTATGGGGATGTGGATCACATTCAGGCGGAAAAAGAGGTCTTCCCGAAATCGTTCTTCAAATACCTCTTTTTCCAAGTCCTTGTTGGTGGCAGATATAAACCGGACATCAACGCTCTTCTCTTCCCTGCCCCCTACAGGGGTAAAGGTCCGCTCCTGGATTACGCGAAGCAGTTTCACCTGAATGGGAGGAGTGAGCTCGCCAATCTCGTCCAGAAAAATAGTTCCCCCGTGGGCAGCCTCAAACAGTCCCTGCTTGTCTGTGGTGGCCCCGGTAAAGGCCCCTTTCTTGTAACCAAAAAGTTCGCTCTCAATGAGGTTTTCTGGAATGCCCGCGCAATGAATCGTTACAAAGGGCTTGTCTTTCCTCTCACTCAGACGGTGTATGGCCCTGGCTACCAGTTCCTTACCAGTGCCACTCTCACCTGAAATAAGAACATTGCTTGATGTGCGGGCGACCTTTTCAATTAAGGAGTAGACCTTTTTCATCTGAGGGCTCTCGCCCACCAATAGGCCAAAATGAAACTTTCCCTCTGTAAAGTTTTCATCACTTTTTGGAAGAGTACTTTTTCTGCTGTTGAGGGCCTCTGAGATTATCTTCTTAAATTCATTTATCTTGAAAGGCTTTGGGATATAGTCGTATGCCCCCTCTTTCATGGCCTCGACAGCCGTCTCTGCAGTGGCAAAGGCAGAGATAAGGACCACCACTGCACTTGGATCAATGGCTTTTGCCTTCCTGAGCACCTCCAATCCATCCAGATCTTTCATCCGGATGTCAGTCACAATGAGGTCAAAGCTCTCCCGCTCCATCAGGGAACAAGCCTCCGCACCTCCTGATGCAGTGACCACATGGTATCCTTCTGAAGAGAGCATGATCTCAAGAAACTGGCGCATGCTTTTTTCATCGTCAACTACCAGGATCTTGCCTGCAGGTTGATCAGTCGTTCCGGCCTGCTCTCCAGACAACCCTTCCTCCCACAATGGTGACCTCTGCCATACCCTTGAATTTTCTTCCGATAAAGGGAGAATTCTTACTCTTGGAAACTATCATTCCTTCCTCAAAAGAGTACTCAATTTCGGGGTCCACGATCACAAGATCCGCCACTCCTCCCTCAGAAATGCTCCCACCTTCCACACCCAGAATCTTGGCAGGATTAGATGAGAGCTTTGCCACTGCATCCCATATCTCAAGAATCCCTTCTCTCACCAGCTCCAGTGTAAGGGGCAAAGCGGTTTGAAGCCCAATCATCCCGGGGGCCGCCCGGTCAAATTCCACCTCTTTTTCAAGGGCACTGTGGGGGGCATGATCAGTGGCAATAGCATCTATGGATCCATCTCTCAGCCCCTCCCTAATGGCCTCTACATCGCTGGGGGTCCTAAGGGGTGGATTGACTTTAGCATTTGTGTTGTAACCAGTCACTGCCTCATGGTCTAATGTGAAATAGTGAGGAGCAGTCTCTGCAGTGACAGGAATTCCCTCTTCTTTGGCCCTCCTGATCAACTCTACCGACCCAGCAGTGCTTACGTGTGCAATATGCACAGGACGACCAGTAAGCCTTGCAAGGGAGATTTCCCTGAAGACCATTATCTCTTCACTAGCAGCAGGGATACCGTGAAGGCCCAACCTAGTGGAAAGGACTCCCTCGTGCATTACCCCCCTTTCTGAGAGTGCCTTGTCCTCACAATGGGAAATCACCGCCAACCCATAATGGGCCCCATATTCGATTGCACGACGCATCAGCTCGCTGTTAACCACTGGATAGCCGTCATCTGAGACCCCCACAGCACCTGCCTCCCACAGGTCGCCAAATTCAGTAAGCCTCTCACCCTTTTGCCCCATTGTGATGGCTGCTATCGGATAGACCCGCGAAAAATCAGCGCGCCTTGCCTGCTCCAGAATGAACTCCGTAACCGCCTTACAGTCATTTACTGGATCAGTATTGGGCATACAGGCAACCGCAGTAAACCCTCCTGCTACTGCGGCCCTGCACCCAGTCTCAATGGTCTCCTTGTACTCATACCCAGGCTCCCGCAGGTGTGTATGCATGTCTATCAACCCTGGCAGGACCATTTTTCCTGAAGCATCAATGACCTCTAGCTTTTCCCCTTTTTCCTTAAAGGCCCCGGGAGGCAATACGGCCTC
>JAMOVZ010000208.1 GCA_027061865.1 Desulfobacterales bacterium | reverse complement strand
GCCTCCCTTTCAGCAGTGGTAGGGATTGCAAGGGCCAAGGGGGAAGTCCAAAGATTTCTAGAACAACTCACTAAGAAGAACCAGGTAAAGAAGGCTATTTTAACCTCTGATCCGCTTTTGGAAAGGGCGGATATCGCCCACCTGCTTCAAGGGATGGGTGTAATGGTGCAAAAAATTCCCTCCACAGGCCCAGGTCATGTGGAGGCGTGCAGTAAAGCTGACCTGGGAGTTACCGCAGCGGATGCAATAGTGGATGAAAGCGGCTCTCTCATATTGCGCGCAGCTCAAGGAAGTGAGCGTGCGCCCTCCCTTCTTCCTCCAGTCCACATGGCAGTGATTGATTCAAAAAACAGGGTCGCCCGCGTAAGGGACTTGGTGGGAGTTCTCAGGAAATGGGGGGTAGAAAGTCCAGAGAGAATACTGCCGAGCGCCGTTTACCTAATCACAGGGCCGAGCAGGACCGCTGATATCGAGTTCACCCTGATCCTGGGTGCCCACGGCCCTAAAGCCCTTTACGTCTTGATCCTGGATTATTAGGCAAATAATTCTGGCTGCCCACCTGTATGGATAAAAAGTATCTTGCCTCCCGGAAGCATTCCTTGCTCCAGGTAATCCAGCAAACCTGCCATTGCCTTTCCGGTGTAAACCCGATCCAGAATTATACCCTCGCGCCTGGCCATAAGCTCCACTGCCCTGTTTCCTCTCCCCGTAGGAATTGCATAGGCCTCGCCCACATAGCGATCATCCACTTTGACTGCCTCTTTGGAAACCTTACCTCCCAAAAGGGCTGCTGTGGCAGATGCAAGCTCAAGTACATGTGGCTCAAGTTTTTCCTTCTTCATGGCTACTGATATTCCCAAGATCCGGCCAGGCCATCCAATCAATTCCTTCCCAACAACTAAGCCCGCCTGGGTTCCGCCAGAGCCGGAGGCATGGACAATATGGTCGAACTCAATGCCAAGGCGCTCACCCTCTTCAAGTATCTCCAAAAAGGCCTCCACGTAGCCTAGAATCCCTATAGGCACCGACCCTCCAACAGGCATCATAAAGACCTTTTTCCCTTCTGATTCCAAGCGGGCCGCCAGGTCAAGGGCTTCTGACTCCCAATCCTCCCATTCAGAGGATTCCACATAATGTATCTTTGCCCCAAGCATTTGGTCCAAAAGCAGATTGCCTCTAGCCTCTTTGGGGGTTCCGCCACCCAAGACCAAGTGCATCTCCATGCCTGCCAAAGAAGCGGCCGACGCTGCCATTCTACAAAAATTAGACTGTACCCCGCCACAGGCAACCAGGGCATCACATCCACGCTCCTTTGCCTCAGCCAAAAGAAACTCTAGTTTTCGGCTCTTGTTTCCCCCCATTGCAAGGCCGGTCAAATCGTCTCTTTTGCAATATAGCTCAACACCGTATTTTTCGGAGACAAATCTCAACCGTTGGCATGGAGTGGGAAGAAGTGAAAAGTTCAGCCTTGGAAAATAACTCAGTCGCCTTTTAAGCTCTTGGATAGTGAGCATGGGGGAAACCCTTATCAGTAGATGTAGCTTTTACGTTTCTTTTGTCGCCTGCCCATAATGTAGCCGATCATGATTCCACAAAGGACTACCACCGCGCCTATGGCAAACCACTTGTTTCTCTCAGATGCCTTTAACCTCTTGTTTTCAGCTCTTAGCCTTTCGACTTCCACTCGGTTGGCCTCAGCCTCGGCCCTCAAGGCCTCGTATTCCTTTTTTAGTGCAAGATAGCCCTTCGCCCCTTGCCTCAAAGAATCATACTCCTTTTTCAGCTTTTGGTAGGAGGCCTTTTGTTTCTCAATGAGGGTTTCAAGCTCTCGTTGTCTTTTCTGAAGTTCTTCAAGCCTTTTTTTAAGGCTGCCGAGTTCTTCCTTTAGAGTTAAATTCTCCTCCCTTAGGGTGAGAGCCTGTATCTTCCAAGGCAGCCTTTCAATTAAATACCTGGTAAGCACCCAGCCTTCCACCACCTTGTCGCCTTTTAGCCGCACCCTTACCTGAGTCCACTCTCCTTCCTGGCTCAAAACCTCCACCGGCTTTCCTGAAGGCAAAAGCGAAATGATCCTGTACTCAGTGCCTGGGCCACTTCGGAGCACTATCTTGAAAGTGTCTGTCACATAATAGGTGGCGCAAAACCCCGCTGATTCGGCAAGGAGCAGCACCACCACAACCAAGAGGGTTCGGGCAAATAGTCTCTTCATAAGGCTACCTTCCTCTATCTGCTGTAGCGGCCCATCAATTGGCCTTCTGAAAGCACATGGCCTTCCATGGCTTTGAGCAAATCGGCCTTTGTGGCGCCTGAGTGAAGCTCAAGCACAGTATCCAAGGCATAGAGCTTGAAGTAATACTGGTGAGTCCCTCCTGGAGGGCATGGCCCGCCATAGCCCAACCTTCGGAAATCGTTAGTCCCCTGCCTTGCACCGTTTTCTAGTTCAGCAACGGGAGGAACGGCCTCTGGCAGCCCCTTGGCATCAGGAGGCAAATTGAAAAGGACCCAGTGAACCCAAGTACCCATGGGGGCATCGGGATCATCGCAAATCAGGGCAATGCTCTTGGTTCCTTCAGGAATCCCCTCCCAGCTAAGGGGTGGAGAGACATCATCTCCATCGCAAGTGTACTTGGAAGGAATCATCCCGCCTTCTTCAAATGCACTGCTCTTTATTGTAAGGCCCATTGTCTCACCTCCTTTTTTGGAAAAGGAAGCCCGCACGGGGCTGGTGATCGCTGCCAACAATAATCCCAGTAGTATTATTGAGGCCTCAAGTCTCATGGCCTACTCCTCAGGGTCGAGCCATCCGGAATCGATGCTAACTTATCCCCCAGCCTAGAGATTGTCAACCGTTTCCTTGTACTTGCGGACTACCCGGACATCAGAGATCATGGTATAGGGATACTGGCCTTCCGGATCTTTTTCCAGATACTTGACCATGTCCCAAATGGTGTTTAGGGCCGCACTCACACCTACTAGGGCCTCCATTTCCACGCCTGTCTTCGCCCTTGCCCGCACAAAGCACCTGGCCTCCACACAGTTCTCACCCATTTCAAAAGAGGCCGATACAGTATCCAAAGGAATCTGGTGGCAATGGGGCAAAAGCTGATGGGTCTGTTTCGCAGCATTCATGGCTGCAATTTCAGCCACCACCAAAGGAGGGCCCTTTTTGATCTCCCCTCGCTTTATGGCATCGATTGTTTCAGGCCTTAGGATGATCCTGCCCCTCGCCTCAGCCTCACGCCTCACAACAGGCTTGTCTCCTACATCTATCATGCCCATCTTCAGCCTCGCTCAAGCCAACTCCTTCTTTCTGCTGGCCTCCCGTTTTATCCTGTCAACAACGGAGATTAGTGTTGGAAACACATGATCCCTGGTATCTCCTCCCACTACCACTGCCATGATCTCATCGCCCACTGTCAACCTGCCTGGATTGGTCTCAACCAGTATCTCGATGATTCCCTGATTCCCTTTGGCCTCGTTCACGATTCTGTCTATCGCCGAATGGTCGAACTCGATCTCTATGGCAGAGACCTCCCCGCCTTTCAGCGAAGTCTTCCGCACTATGCCGAGGTGGGTTGCTATCATTCCCATTTCATGGGCCCTAGGGTGGCTCTTCACCTTTTCAATCAATTGGGAAACTGGCATCATATATCCTCCCTCCTCCACAGCTCTGTTTTGGCTCAATCATTGTTGTTATCATCAAGGTTGAACAGCCTTCTTGTCACATCCAGGTAATTTTCTAACATGGGTTTACCCGCCTTATTCTTGAGAAACACTATGGGATCGTGGAGCAGTTTGTCGGCAATAGACCTGGTGAGAATGTTTATTGCTTCCCGCTGCTCAGGGGTTAAGGACTGAAGGGCGCTTGCGCTTCGCCTCAGTTCAGTTTCAATAATGCGGTCTGCCTTTTCCCTAAGAGAGACTATAGTAGGCACCACATCCAGGGTCTCTAGCCATCTTTGAAACTTGACCACTTCTTCCTGCACAATTCCCCTCAAATCATCAATATCGTAAACATACACATTATCGAGGTCATTTACGCGAGGCTCCACGTCTCTGGGCACAGCTATATCAATGAAAAACAAGGGTCTGTTACGCCTCCTTTTCAGGGCACCTTTTACCATTTCACGGGTGATCACAAAGTCCGGAGATGCAGTTGAACTGAGCACTATATCAACCACACCCAGCTGAGCTGGAATCTCCTCAAATGAGACAGCCTCGCCCCTGAATTCTTGGGCCATCTCCACTGCCCGCTCAAAGGTGCGGTTTGAAACCACAATTCCCTCAACACCTTGGCCCAAGAAGTGCCTTGCTGCAAGTTCAGCCATATCTCCTGCGCCAATAAGCATGACCCTTTTTTTCTCCAGCCCATAGAATATCTTCTTTGCAAGCTCAACTGCGGCATAGGCGATGGAGACAGCTGCCTCGCATACGCCGGTCTCACTCCTCACCCGCTTTGCCACATGAAAGGCCTTATGCATCAGGCGATTCAGCACCACGCCCGATGTTTTTCCCCGGACTGCCTCTCTGTATGCCTCCTTTATCTGGCCTAGAATCTGGGGCTCCCCAACTACCATTGAATCCAGGCTGGATGAGACGCGGAATATGTGGCGGATTGCCTCCTGGTCTTCATAATGGTAGAGGGCGTGCTGAAACTCAGTGCCGCTTTTTCCCCCAAGCCTTGAAAAAAGTGAAACAATGGACTTTTTGGCCTGATCTTTGTCCTCAGTCACTACCAGGGCCTCTACCCGGTTGCAGGTGGAAATAAACATCCCTTCCCTGAAAGCCGGAGCATCCCTCATAAAGGCAAGGGCTGCTTGGATACCGTGGGGATTGGTGGCTAGGCATTCCCTTAACTCAACGGGCGCTGTCTCATGGTTCATGCCGGTAGCCAAGATCTTTATCATATGGCCTGCCTCACCCCCAGGCTGTCAAAGCTATGATAGCCTCCCATAAAGAAGCTTGCCCCCACGAAGGTAAACAGAAGAAGGAAAAAACACACAATGGACATTATGGCGGCCTTGCGCCCCCTCCATCCTGCAGCCAGCCTCTCATGGAGAAGAACGGCGTAAAAGAGCCATGTGATCAAGGACCAGACCTCCTTTGGATCCCATTGCCAATACTTGCCAAAGGCCAGTTGGGCATAGATGGAGCCTGTGATCATGCCTGCTGTCAAAAAAGGGAATCCATAGATCAGGGAGTAATGGGCAAGGTTATCCAGGCTCGCAAGGGAAGGCAGCCTCCTGAAAAATGCCCCAAGTTTCTTTTGTTTTATCTGGCGCTCTTGAATCAGATACATCACGGCTGCCATGAATGCTATTGCAAACAACCCGTTTCCAACAAACACGGTCACCACATGAACCGCCAGCCATATGCTCTTAAATATCGGCCTTACCGGGCCTTCAAACCAGGGCATGGCAGAAGAGATAATCATCAGAAAGGCAGAAAAAGGCGCTGCAAAAGAACCTAGCACCATGACCTTGAACCTCTTGTAAAAAAGGAGATAGGCCAATACAATGGCCCACGAAAAAAAAGAAAGGGCTGCCTTGAAATCAAGTATGGGCGTAACCCCCATCAGGTAGAAGGAGTGGGCAAAGAAAAACGTGTGAAACACGAATCCCGTTATCAGCACCTTATGGGCCACACGGAAGGCTTGGGCCTGTTGCTTAATCATGTATACGATGAATCCGCCGCTCGCTATCAGGTAGAGCCCCAAGGCGATATAAAAGCTTATGTATGCCATCAACCCTCCCTAGCCTCAACAATAGCCTCCACCACGCCTCCAGCTCCAACCTCAGATGGAAGAAGTTCCATGAGCAATTTTTCTATGGCTTCGCTTTTGCCTTCTCTAAGATAATCCAGCAGTGGCGAGTCAACCAACTGCTGAAACAGGGCCTTCCTTTTTTCTTGAGGGAGTTCCGAATTCAAGACCTCCTCCCTGACCCTTCCCATCAGGTTCAAAAATTCCGCGTATTCTGGACCAAACTCTTGCTCCAGCCTCTTTCTCAATTTTTTTGAAAGGGCAGGGCTTTTCCCAGAGGTGGAAACGGCAAGCACTAGGTCAGCCCGCCTTACCACGGATGGCACAATAAAGGTGCATTGTTCTGGTTGATCCACGGCATTTACCAGAATCCCCCTCCTTTTTGCCTCATCTGCCACCACCGAGTTGGTACGCTTATCGTCGGTGGCAGCAATCACCAAAAACATGCCCTCCAAGTGTTCGGGCGAGAATTCAGAGGCCAGAAAGGTGACCTCCCTTTGCTCAATTTGATCTTTAAGTTTTTTAGTTAACTCCTTGGAAATAATAGAAACTTTTGCATCAACGTCCAGCAAGCTTTGGACTTTCCTTTCAGCAACCTTCCCTCCACCAACCACTAGGGCTGCCTTGCCGGACATATCAAGGAGCACAGGATAGTAGGCCAAGGACAACTCCCTTTAAATGTACCGGTCCACAAGCTCTGTGATGAACTGATCCACTCCTTCCGGCCCCTTTTCACTTTGAATCTCTTGAACCAGATTTTTGATCTTTTGATAAGTGACAGGATCCCGCTTCAGGTCCTCAGTGGAGCGATAGGCACCGCCTCTCCTCCCCACCCTGTATATCAGCCTGTCTTCCTCTGGCAGCTCTTGGTAACGTCTTATCACATCCAGCATCTTTTCCTTGTCTTCAGGCAGCTTGCCAGTCACTTCCTCCAATAGGTTCATTATATGGTCGCTGGTAACGTAAGAGGTGATGCCTTCCAGGTTTTCTATGAACAACTTTATCTCTTCGGCCAGCATATCGTCGGTCTGCATGGTGAACTCGCCTGACTTCAGTTTTTCATACAAAGGCACTCTGGGAGGAACCCTGAGGCTCCTTAGTCTTATGAAGTGAGGATTTATCTGATTGAGCACCTTGGCCGTCTCAATGGCATGCTCACGCCACCACTCTTGCCCCCCTAAGCCAGGCATCACATACTCGGACAGCTCCAGCCCGGCCTCTATCACCTTTCTGCCAGCCTCGATATGCTGGGCTGCGGTAACCCCCTTTTTCATGAACTTGAGCAAGGGGTCGTATCCCGTCTCCAGGCCGATATGGATTCTGTCAAGGCCAGCCTCTTTAATTCTCTTGAGGGATTCCACAGACTTTCGAGCGACAGTCCTTGAGCGGGAATACGTGGTCACCCTGGTGATCTCTGGAAATTTCTCCCGAAGGAACTTCAGGGCCTCTACCAGGTCGTCGGTCTTCATTATCAAGTTGTCGGCATCTTGCAAGAAACAGGCGCCGGTTCCGTAGTACATCCATAGGGCCACGCTGCGGTATTGGTCACTGTAGTCGGGCTGGTTGAATATATGGCTTATGACCTGGTCGTTTACTTCCCCACTGAAGCCCAGACGCCAGGAGAGGGCCTTTATCTCATTGGCAATGTCTCTGGCTGTTTGAATGTCTTCCTTGATTTCGTCAACCGTGCGGAGGGAGAATTTCTTCCCTTTATATACCGGACAAAAAAGGCATTGGTTCCAGGGACAATTCCTCGTGAACCTCAAAAGCAGGCTCTGGGCCTCGTTGGGCGGCCTGATAGGACCTTGCTCAAAAATCAATTTATCATTCATAGCTCACAACTCCCTATTTTTTACAAGAGATTAGCATTATTTGTTTTGATGGGCAAAACCAAATATGGTTGTTGCCCTATAAAAATAAGTTAAGCAGGCTCCACAGCCTGATCAACCTTTCGCCGCCGGGCAATGGCGGAAGATCTTGAGAAGGGGTTGATTTTATGTTTAAATTAAAATAAATGGACTCAAAATGAGGCCAAAGGGGCTTTCCTCTTTGGCCGCTTTAAATCCACCCTTAAAGATCAACTCTGCAACAGGGCTTGTTAATAAAGTTTTTGAGAATACCGATTAGTGAAGGTAGAGAAACCACTGATCAGAAGGGAGGCCTTATGAAAAGAATAGCTTTAGCG
>JAMOVZ010000207.1 GCA_027061865.1 Desulfobacterales bacterium | reverse complement strand
ATTATTTGTGGCGGCTCTTTTGCCCAGCCCCTCCATGCCCTTGAAATCAAGGATGCCGGGATTTGTCTGGATGTGGTGGATTTGCAGTGCCAGGGAAAGGATGTACAATTTTCCTCTTCCCTGGGCAAGCTTTATTGCTTCACTCGGGTTGTGGGGGCAACTACTCCTGTGACCATTACCCATGTGTGGTATTATGGAGACAAAGAGCGGGCAAGGGTAAGACTGGAGGTAAGGTCCACCGATTGGAGGACCTATAGCTCAAAGATAATTCAGCCGCATGAGACGGGCCATTGGCGAGTGGAGATCCTGGGCCCTGATGGCACAGTGCTAAAGACCATTGAATTTACTGTGGTCCCTTAATTGGGTTCTAAGAATTACAGGAAATGGGGGGATGCAACGCCATGACACTCGGTGGTTATAAAAGTTCCAAGCTGAGTGATCGAGATATAGATTTCCTGGTCGAGACCGCTTCTCCTCAGGTGGCAGACAAGGCAAAGCTAAAACAAATCCTTATTGAGGACGAGGACTTCAGAGGCACCTTTGTGTCTGATGACGCGGTGTTTAACAGAGTGGTAAACGACGAGGAGATCCTTTTGAAAATCTCCCCTACCCTTTTCTTTGAGATCTTGCTGCGCCGGGCTGCCAACGAGCTGAAGCAGGCAAGCTTCACGGTGGAGACGGCCGGTACGGGCATGAAGGTGCCGGTATTTGACACCCAAGAGGCGGCAGGCTTGCTCTCCAAAGGCGAGGTCATCTCATACCTTGCAGAGATGTTGGCCTCCTTCATCAAGGTGCGAAGCTACGCCCTCTCTTTCAGGGCCAAAAAGGGGGTATGGAGAAAGATCCAATTCAATGACCTGGATCTCCAGACAATGATGAGCTTTTCAGAGGAAGTTGATGAAAACCTGAAATTTGGGTTCTATAAAAGGATTGCTGACATCTGTCTTTTTGTACTGGGTATGTTTCCCGAATATGTGGAAAGGGAATACCGGTATCCATTCTCTGGGGAGGTGAGGCCCAATATCGGCCTTATGGCCCGGATCAGCCCTGAAGATTACGAAAAAGAGGGAAGAAAATTTTACAGACTGGCCGCTGAACATGAATCTGCCAAGAGCCTTGACCTCACTGAGGTCTTCTGGATGCTTCACGGCAGCTTCCATGTGGCCACAAAGCCTCTTAAATTCATCTCTGAGAGGTATCTTCATCACAAGAAAAAGAGTATATTCCCCTCGTAAAATGAAAGATTTAATCGAAAAGGCCGCCAAAATAATTGACGAAGCCAAGGAGGTCCTGGTCTTTACAGGGGCAGGTATCAGCACTGAGTCTGGAATCCCAGACTTCAGGAGCCCGGGAGGGCTCTGGTCAAAATATGATCCCCAGGATTTCTACTTTGACCGTTTTATCTCAAATGAGAAGGCTAGGGAAAAGTATTGGCAGATGAGCACTGAGGCCTATGCCACTATGAAGGACGCCCGTCCCAATCCTGCCCACTTGGCCATTAAGTGTTTGGAAGACAGGGGTAAACTGCTTGCCCTTGTGACCCAAAACATTGATGGCCTCCACCACAAGGCAGGGAATTCTCCTGACAAAATTATCGAGATTCATGGCACCGCCCTCAGTGTCTCCTGCCTTAACTGCCGTAAACCTTACGGTCGCGATGAAATAGAGGAGAGGCTGCGCTCAGGGGTTAAGGTTCCTTATTGTGACGAGTGCGGCGGAATCTTAAAGCCTGACACCGTATCCTTTGGCCAGTCCATGCCCGAGGACAAGATGCAAAGGGCCCTTGAGTGTGCCGCCAGGTGTGATGCCTGTGTAGTGGCCGGCTCCTCCTTGGTGGTCTATCCAGCAGCATCCATTCCGGCCCAGGCTGCCCAAAGTGGGGCCAAGCTGATCATAGTTAACAGGGACCCTACCCCATTGGACAATTACGCTACGGTGGTCATCCATGGCAGCCTCTCCGAGGTGTTGGGCCCCATCCTTTGTCCATAGGACAAATAATCAGATACGGCCTGAACATCTTATTACTTATCTTCCCATAAATTTTTCTTGATACAGTTTTAGTGTAAGTTTATCTTGAGAGGCCTTGAAACCAGGCACAGGAGGGATGCATGTTACGAATTGGTTTTGTAGGATGGAGAGGCATGGTCGGGTCTGTCCTCATGGGCAGGATGAAAGAAGAAGGTGACTTCCAGGGATTTGAAGCCACCTTTTTTACTACTTCCAATGTGGGGGGCCAGCCCCCTCAAGTTGGCCTGGAGGCCCCGCCCCTTCGGGATGCCTTTGATACAGATCT
>JAMOVZ010000206.1 GCA_027061865.1 Desulfobacterales bacterium | reverse complement strand
CGTCTCGCAAAGGCCCAATCTGTTGGTGCTTCACTCCTTGACAAAATTCTATGCCGTAGCGGGCCTTCGTTTAGGCGCGGTGATTTCTCATCCCACAGTGATTGAAAGGCTCAAAGGACACAAAGAGCCCTGGACGGTAAATGGTGTGGCTCAAGCAGTGGGCTCCTTTCTTGTTAACTGCACCGAGTATGAGGCCAGGACACGGCGGACCGTCTCAAGGGAAATTGGACGCATGCGCAAGGGAATCGAGTCCATTGGAGGAGTAAAGGTATATGGGGGAAGGGCCAATTTCTTGTTGTGCAAGTGGGAGAAAACCAAAAACCTCGATGATCTTCTGGCCTACCTGCTCCGCAAGGGATGCTATGTGCGGGACTGCAGGAACTTCCCAGGTCTTGAGGATAATTTTTTCCGCATAGGGGTGAGAAATGAAAAGGCAAATTCCCACCTCCTGGAGGCCCTGGCCAAATGGGAACCGTCTATAGGCTGATCCAACACCCTTCATTTTACCTGCCCTTGATCTTAGCTTTCTCCTTTTTATTAGATCTGTTGATCGGTGATCCTCCCCTAAGGGCCCATCCAATAAGAATACTCGGTTCTCTAATCCAGGCCGTAGAGGCCTTTTTGAGGAAAATTAACCTTGATTCAAGGATAGGTGGGCTTCTGCTAGCCTTTACTGTAGAAGTGACAGCCCTTTACATAACAGTTCTCGCCCTGGAGATTGCTGGCAATATCCATTTCTTCTTGGGATTTTTTGTGGCGCTGTTCATATGTTTCTTTTCAATTTCTTTAAAAGACTTGATAGGACATGTGCAGGCGGTGCTTGTCTGCCTGGAAAGAGGTGATACAGAAGGGGCCAGAGGGGCAGTGGCCATGGTAGTGGGAAGGGATGCGAGCCAACTTGACCAGGGTGGTATCACGAGGGCTGCCATTGAGACCCTGGCTGAGAATTTTGTTGATGGCTTCTTTTCCCCAATATTTTGGTTTTGTGTGGGAGGGCTGTGGGGAAATTTTTTGGACTCTGATCCCATGGTTACAGCCATTGCTTTTGTTGTTGCATTTAAGGTGGCAAGCACCTTGGACTCCATGGTAGGGTACAAAAACAAGCAATACCTGGAGTTGGGCTGGGCATCGGCCAGGCTGGACGACCTTTTCAATTATCTGCCTGCAAGGCTTTCTTTTGTTCCATTGTTTTTGGGCAGCATAATGTGCCTGAAAGATGGGCTTCAGGGTATAAAGGTCTTTTTGAGGGACAGGTCAAAACATGACTCTCCCAATGCAGCCCATGCTGAAAGCTTTGTCTCAGGCGCCCTTGGTGTGAGGTTGGGAGGCCCAATCCGGTATTCTTATGGCATCAAGGTAAAGCCATGGCTTGGTGAAGAGTTCGTTGATCCAGCCCCCGGACACATAAGGGAGGCCATTTGTATAGCAAGGGCTGGCGCTTGGGTTGGAGTTTCCGTCCTATGTGTAGGACTGCTCTTTGTGGCAACATGTCTATAAAGGGTTGAGGTATGGTCTAAAAGTTCTGCGAAATGTGGAGGTGATTGCAATGCAGTATGAAACCATTGAATTCCAAGTTGTTGAAGACGGGATTGGGGTTTTGGCGCTTAACAGGCCCAGGAGGTATAATTCCGTAAACATCCGGATGATGGAAGAGCTGGAGCACTTTTGGAATGTGAGGCTTTATGACCTTGGAACCCATGTAATCGTCCTAAGAGGAAACGGAGACAGGGGATTTTGCGCAGGGCTTGATATGCGTGAGGCCATGAAGACCTTATCCAATATGACCACAGACCAATTCTACAGGTTTCAGGCCCGCCTTGCCCGCCTCACCTTGGCTATGCGGAAGGTTCCCCAGCCTATTATTGCCGCCATACACGGGGCAGCGGTGGGTTTAGGCTTTAGCTTTGCCTTGGCTTCAGACGTGCGGGTGCTTGCAGAGGATGTGAAGTTTTCAGCAGCCTACATAAACATAGGCCTTGGAGGGGCAGACATGGCATGCAGCTACTTTCTGCCGAGGGCGATTGGGGCGGGGAGAGCGTACGAGTTCATGCTTACGGGAAACTTCATGAGTGCACAAGAGGCCATGGACTTGGGCCTGGCAAGCCGGGTGGTTTCCAGAGAGGAGCTAATGGATACGGCCATGGAGCTTGCCCGCACCATGAACAGCAAGAACCCCATGGGCCTGAGGCTGACCAAAGAGGCCATTAATATGAATATAGATGCAGGGGGGCTGGAACAAGCCCTAAATCTGGAGGACCGGAACCAGGCCCTACTGGTAGCAAGGGCACGGCTCAAGGAAGGTGATAGGAAGAGCCGTTATTTCTGAGCTGGGCGGTAAACCGTTCTTTCCCCGTGGTCGTCTAATAAGGCAAATCCTTCGAGAGGGGGGAAAGAAGATGAGACTCAAAGCTATGTTTATCATTTTGTTGGCGTTGGTGATTTTTGGACTTGTGAGGGGAATTGGCGCAGCTTGTGACCAGTGGAGTTCAATTGACAAGCGGCAGATGCGCCAAGCCCGCCGCATCGCCAAAGGGCTTAACTGCGGGGAGCTTACTTCATGGGAGTATGAAAGGCTCACCAGGGAGCAGTGGCGCATTGAGGAGGCTGAAAGACGGGCCTGGGCCGATGGAAGGCTCAGTTGTGCGGAGAAAAGACGGTTGCACCGGATGCTGGATCGTGCAAGCAGGCATATTTACCGGGCAAGGCATAATAGGGCCTGTATGAGGCCACCCAGGGTAGCATGTTGGCCTGCTCCGCCACGGCCAAAACCAATTCCCCGGCCCAGATGGAGGCCCTGTCCACCCTGGCCCAATTACTGGTTCAGCGGTTTCATATCAGAGCCAGGCTGGGCACTGGGTTGGTCAATAAGGATTCCTTAGACGGAAAGATCAGCCTGATGCTCAGATTTTCTTAAGCAGAAATGAGATGCATAAAGGGTTGAGAGTGGGAGCCAAGGTCATAGCCTTGAAGCAGAAGCGATTGGATAGTGAGCTGTCCTGGGCAGAGGTCAGCGAGGCTGATCTCGTGGAAAGGGCCAGGAATGGGGACAGGCGGGCTGCAGGGGAGCTTTTTGAGCGGCACCATCAGCAAGTATATAATTTGGCCTTTTGGATGTGTGGCGGGGTGGTGGAAGATGCAAAAGATATTACCCAAGAGGCCTTTTTGAAGGCGCTAAAAAACTTAGAGGGATTTCGGGGCGATTCTTCATTTTATACTTGGCTGTATAAAATTGCCATAAATGTTTGCCTCGACAATAGAAAGAAGGCAGGAAGATGGAAGAGGCTCTTTCCCTTTTTTACTGAAAAAACAAAGTCCAAGGATGATGGGCATAGAGGGCCTGATGCGACCTTTGAAGCCCCGGATGGTCATACTCCTCTTGAGAGCCTTGAAGACAAGGAATTTCGACAGGCCGTGAGGAAGGAATTCTTGTCACTGCCGGAAAAGCAAAGGCTTGTCTTCTATCTCAAGGTATATCAGGAGATGAGTGTGAAAGAGATATCAGAGTTCACCGGCCTTGCTCACGGCACAGTAAAGACCCATCTTTTTAGGGCCATGAAGGCAATGAGGCGTGGCTTGAAGAAATGGGTATCAGCCTAAAAGAGGGAGGTGTTATTCAATGGGTGCCTGTAAAGAATATTTAGAGGCCATCTACGAAGACAGTGCGGGGACGCTTTCCTTTAAGCACAAAAATTCCCTTTACCGGCACTTGGCCGAATGTGAGGCGTGCAGGGCCGAAAGGGAAATCCTTCTCGGCATGAGATATGCCTTTTTGAAGGAAGGCTCCATGGCCTCCATGCCTCCTGCTGATGCCGCTCAAATAAAGGCGCGGATCTTTAGGCATCTGAGCTCCCAGGGGGAGGATGAGTCATTATGGTCACTCCTTAAGGCCAAGGTGGGGTTTAAAGGTTTAATCCCAGCCCTTGTTGCGGCCGCTTGCCTTATCTTCATACTTGTAAGGGTTTGGGACCCTGATGAAAATTCTCAACTGCACACGGTTCCCGGCCCAGGGGCCGGTAGTATCACAGAGGTTCAAGGAAAAGTCACGGAAAAGGAACTGGCAATCATCAAGAATCTTGACCTGTTGGAGCAATTGGATACAGTAAAGATGCTGGTAAAAGTAGTGGACAATAAGGATGTAATATAGAAATGGGAAGCATTAAGTTCAAAGCCGCTTACTTTCTTGCCGTTTTTATGCTTTTGGGCTCCCTGTCTCCATCACGCCCCATGGCCCGAAGTGTGGATGACGGGCATTTTCCGTATCAACTCTTCGCACGAAGGGGCGGGGGGCATCTGCAAGACAAATACAGAACGTGGGAATCACTGCCTCCCGAGAAAAAGCGCTTGCTCCGCAAGAGGCTGGAGGAGTGGAAGCGCTTGTCTCCCGAGGATAGGGCGCTTATTAGGAGAAGATTCGAGCAATGGAAGCGCCTTCCACCGGAAGAGCGGCGCTGGCTAAGAGAGAAGCTAATGAACTGGCACAAGCTCTCTCCCGAGGAAAGGGAGTTTATAAGGAAAAGGTTTTTGAGGGACTAGGCGGTATTTACCACTACACAGCCTGCTATCATGTCGTGGAGGCCTTGTTTCTTCTTGGTAAAGGCCGCCATTAAATAACCTATGGCCAACGGGATTGCTGAAAGGATCTTTGCAAAGTGCCGCGCGGTTGCCCGTCCAAAACTTATGGCTTGGCCGGAGAGGTCTGAGACCTTGATTTTCATAAGCATCTTTCCCAGGGTGGCCTGCTTTGAGGAACTCTCCATAAAGGCATAATAGAGCCATCCCATCAGTATCCCCGCCAAATTGGCAAAGGGTTCAATGCCACCAACAGAGCCGGTGATAACCCCATAGGAAAATCCTACAAATCCACCAAGAAAGATCCCTCCCAAGAACAGGACCACGGAATCGATCAAGGCTGCTACGAATCTTTTCCAAAATCCGGCATATCCATTGAACGCCTTCCCTTCCCTTTCATCCCTCTCAAACTCAAATTGCCCGCTGTCTTGGACTGAACCTGTATCTCTTACCGCTTCAGGGAATGGAGGAGGATTAAGTGGAATGGTTCCATGGGCCTCAGGGGGAGGCGGGGCCTCCTGAACCACGATTTTTCCGCCACACTTCTTGCAAGTCGCAGTTACCCTTTTTCCTTCCGGTAAGTTATGGACATTGACCCTGTATTGAGCATTGCATGTGGGGCATACGATCTCCACCGCTTTATCCTCCTTTAGTATATGGTGCTAGGGGCCTGCCTCTTTCCTTTCAAAGATATCGGCAGGAATTTTTTTAAGATTAACTTCTTCACAGGAAATCGAATGTGTTGAAAAGGGGTTGTGGGGGTGATATTTGTTATGATGTTTTTATTGGGTGGAGCAAGACATATTAATGCTGGTTTGCTGGCAGAAAGGGGAGTCTGGGAGTGCAATTTAAGAGGTGCTTTGAAGTGCTCGAGATAAGCCCTGGATGCAGCCTGGAAGAGGTTAAGCAAGCTTACAGAGATGCGGTGGCAGTTTGGCATCCAGACCGATTTTCAGGTAATCCCCGGCTCGAGGCAAAGGCAGAAGTTAGGCTGAAGGAGATAAATACGGCCTATGAGACCCTTATCGCCAACTGGCCGCAGGCAAACACAGAGGCCCAAAAAGAAGAGGCCGGCTCTGGAATTGATGCAGAAGCTGTAGCAGAGACCGCTACTAAGGCGGTGTTGCATGCCTGCCACTTGCTCTACAAATCGATCAAGAAGCTCAAGGGACAAGAGTGAAGGGAGCCGGGCTAGTGCCTTATCCTTATCTTTAAGAGTTCTTCACAGAGGGCATCGTAGTCCTCTGCCCCCCTGGAGCTTCGCTGATACAGGTAAATGGGCTTTCCTGCCAAGTTGGCTTGGTTAAGTGATTCGCTCTTGTGGATGATGGTCTTAAGCACCCTTTTCCTGTGTTCCTCTATCAGTTCCTCAAAGATGGCATTGGTGTGGGTGGTGCGCAGATCCAGCATGGTGACGAGTATTCTATAAGGAACTTTGTCTTCGTCCCGCAATTCTGATGCCGCCTCGAGCAGGGCCTCAAGGCCCACTACGGCCCCCACCCCAGGTTGTACTGGAATCAGGAGCAGATCCGCCGCCATCAAGGCATTGTGAGTCAGGATTCCCAGTAATGGGGGGCAATCTATTATGACCACACGGTAGTCGTCGGCAACTTGTGCGAGGGCCCTGTAGAGCCTCTCTTCGCGCCTGATGCGGGTTGACAGGAGTTCAGCGGTCTCAGTGAGGCGTGGAGTGGCCGGCACCATATCAACCCCTGGATAGGGGG
The DNA here is from genome assembly GCA_027061865.1 of Desulfobacterales bacterium. Classification (GTDB taxonomy): domain Bacteria; phylum Desulfobacterota; class DSM-4660; order Desulfatiglandales; family Desulfatiglandaceae; genus JALVMN01. The sequence continues at coordinate 3,975 of JAMOVZ010000206.1, read as the reverse complement.
TAGAGTGTATGAATCTGTGTGCCTGGGAGGGGCGCTCCATGATGAAGTCGCTCACGTCGCGCTCTATGGGCCCGCTCAAGAAGCAGCGGGTGGAGTGGGCTTGAGGGTCCAAGTCCACAAGGAGTGTTTTCTTGCCCCTATTTGCAAAGCCTGCGGCCAGGTTTACGGATGTGGTGGTTTTGCCCACCCCTCCTTTAACGTTAGTCACAGCGATTATCATGGCTCCCTCCTCTGTTACCGCTTTGGTTGTTAGAGAATGAGCTCTCCTTCCACCCTGGTTGACAAAACCGGCTTAAATGCTAGTTAGGCCCTTAATCAAATGTATGATAGAATAAAAGAAAATTATATTCAATAAGTTCGGCTCAGGTCCAAGATCTATTAATTTTTGTGCAATGGCCTTTGAGACGGTAATTATACCTATAAAACGAAAGAGCAGGGTGTTACACAAGGCACAATTCGGATGCCTCTCCGATATCTATTCCATCAATATTACCAGGGGTTGCAGTTTCAGGTGTGTTTACTGCTATGCAAGAGCCTACCCAAATGCCCCTGCAGCAGGCGAGGTCTACCTTTACGAAAACATAGCCCAACAGGTTGCCCGTGAACTGGACAGCCCACGCCGACGCAGTCCTGTTGACTGGGTGGTTTTCAACACTGCATCTGATTCTTTCCAGGCTCACCCCACAATTTTGAAGATTGCGTACAAGACCATGGAGGCCCTCCTTGAGAGGGGAGTGGGCATATCGTTTCTTACCAAGGGCTGGATACCCGATAGATTCTTGGAGCTGTTCAAGAATTATCCACGGCTTGTAAGTGCAAGTATCGGCTTGGTCTCACTTTCCGGTTGCTACAAAGAGGCATTTGAGCCCGGTGCAGCACAGCCCACTGATCGCCTCAAGAATATCGAGCGCCTCTCTGCAATTGGCATAAATGCAAGCGTCAGGATTGACCCCATAATCCCTTTCCTTACAGACACTGAGGCTGAGATGGGTCACTTGATGAGGGAACTCAGAACCAGGGGAGTCAAAAAGGTTGTGCTCAGCTACCTTCACCTCAGGCCCGCCATCATTAATCAATTGGCCAGAGAGATTTCTTCTACTCAGTTTAAGTTGCTGTCCAGCTGCTTTGAGACCCAGCCATGGATAAGGGTCGGCACTTCCACAAAGAGCAAGCTGGTGCCACTGGCCTTCAGAAATAAGGGATATGAGAGATTCAAGGCCATATCAAAGCAATTGGGCATGGTTGCTGTTGTTTGTGGGTGCAAAAACCCTGACATGCCTGCCCGGATCTGCACTGAAAGGAAGACAGGGGCACGAGGGAGAGATGAAGAAGGGAGACAGCTTTCTCTATTTCAGTGCTGAAAGAGCATAAAAAAACACCCTCCTTGGGAAGGAGGGTGTTTCGTTTGCAAGTTAAGGTCAGGTTACTCTACCGTAACATTGACTGCCGCCGGGCCTTTTTTCCCCTGCTCAATGTCAAATGTCACGCGGTCGCCTTCCCTAAGGGATTTAAAACCTACTGCGTTTATGCCCGAATGATGGACAAATACGTCAGGGCCGTCTTCTTGTTCGATGAAGCCGTATCCCTTTTGGTCACTAAACCACTTGACAGTTCCTTTTGCCATGGTGACACCCTCCTTTCTCTAAAATTTTCTGGTTCCACTCTTGAGGTTGCCACTCTGAACAAATGGATCTTGCCCTCAACGAAACCACCATGTCATGCTTCTTTTTGAAACAACGACGCCTCCTATCATAAACTTTTTCCAGGGAATAGCAAGCTAAATCTCAAAAAAAATAATCTTTTTCAAAAAAAATAATTCCATTGACTTGGGAAGAGAAGGCCTGTAATGTTGAACCAAATTCACTTTTCCTATGGTATGTCAATTGAAGTCCGCACATTAAGAATCTCTTGTCTGAAAGGTTTTGGTTCGTCGGTTTTTTCCTCAAAGAATTTTTCCCTTTAAGCCGTTATCCGGTGTCCAAATGGACGAGGAATTTGGTATCTAACTAAAATGGAGTGAAACATGAAGATATTATTAGCCTATCCCGAGTTTCCGGATACATTCTGGAGCTTTAAACACGCCCTGAAATTCATTCACAGAAAGGCGGCTTACCCGCCCCTTGGCCTTATAACAGTGGCCTCCATGCTTCCAAAGCAATGGGAAAAACGCCTCGTAGACCTCAACGTGGACAAACTCAAAGCCGAGGATCTGGAGTGGGCAGATTATTGTTTTATTAGTGCAATGGCGGTCCAGAGGGACTCTGTGCGCAAAGCGGTGGCATTGTTTAAGGAGGCCGGCGTGAAGATCGTTGCGGGAGGACCGCTTTTTACTGCAGAATACGAGGAATTTCCGGATATTGACCACTTTGTGTTAAATGAGGCGGAGATTACCTTGCCCCCCTTTCTGAGGGATTTGGCCCGGGGCCAGGCAAAGAGAATTTACCAAAGTGAAGAGTATCCGGATATACGAAAAACCCCAAGGCCCTCGTGGGGACTGTTGAACCTGAAGCGGTACGCTGCCATGAGTATCCAGTTTTCACGGGGCTGTCCATTCAATTGCGAATTTTGCAATGTAACAGCCCTCTTTGGGCACAGACCCCGCACAAAGACCGCAGCCCAGATCCTGGCAGAGCTTGATGACCTTTATAATCTGGGCTGGCGCGACAGGGTCTTTTTTGTGGATGACAACTTCATAGGCAACAAGAAATATCTGAAAGAAAGGCTTCTCCCTGCCTTAATTGAGTGGCGCAAGGGAAAAAAGGGAATGCCTTTTAACACAGAGGCCTCCATCAACTTGGCAGACGACCCGGAGCTTATGACCCTCATGGTTGAGGCCGGTTTTGATACCGTGTTTGTGGGTATTGAGACCCCTGAGGAGGAAGGCCTAGCAGAGTGTAACAAGAGGCAGAACAAAAACAGGGACCTGGTCGAATCGGTAAAGGCCATCCAAAGGGCAGGGCTGGAGGTTCAGGGGGGCTTCATAGTGGGATTTGACTCTGACAAACCCTCCATATTTCAGCGACAAGTGGAATTTATTCAAAAGAGCGGAATTGTCACGGCCATGGTGGGTCTGCTTCAGGCCCCTCCAGGGACAAGGCTGTATGAGAGGTTAAAAAAGGAGGGGAGGTTGCTTGGCCCCATGTCTGGCAATACCGACGGGACAACGAATATTGTCCCCCGTATGGATCCGCGGCTGTTGCACCTTGGATATAAGAAGCTGTTGGAGACCTTGTATGCGCCTAAAAACTTCTATTCCAGGCTGAGGACATTTCTGCGGGAATATACTCCTCCCAGAGTGCAAAACCCCCTCACCTTTAACCGGGTAGTGGCCTTTTTCAAGGCCAATATCCGCCTTGGAGTAATCGGAAAGGAAAGGTTCCAATACTGGCCGACCCTGGTTTGGACCTTGCTTAGAAGGCCCAGGCTGTTTTCCCTTGCCATCACATTGGCGATACACGGGTATCACTTCCGCAGGGTCTCGGCCTCGTGCCGTGTGGACTGAGGCCCTACACCCTTATCTCCACCTTTCCCTTGAGGAACTCTTTCACCTCTGAGATGGGCACCTCCCGCCTGTGAAAGATGCCGGCGGCCAGAGCTGACTCCACATCTGTCTCCTTGAAGACTTCAAGGAAGTGCTCCGGACGCCCGGCTCCGCTAGAGGCAATGACCGGGATGGAAACGGCTTGCTTGACAGCCCGTATGAGTTCCAGATCAAAACCCAAATTCGTCCCGTCCCGGTCAATGGAATTGAGCAAGATCTCTCCTGCCCCCAGCTCTTCGCAGACCCGGGCAAGGGTTACAGCATCCAGGTCTCTGGGTTCTCTGCCCCCTTTTATGGTACATTGAAACCAGCAATACCTTTCACCTTGAGGGCCGGGAATCTGGGTTTCAACCACGGGGTGTCTCACGTCAGAAGGGGCCCTTACATAGGCACGTTTCGGATCGATGGAGATGACCACTGCCTGGTTTCCGTAA
>JAMOVZ010000205.1 GCA_027061865.1 Desulfobacterales bacterium | reverse complement strand
CACATGTCTTGCCTCCCAAGGCCGAATCTTGTACCGGCTCTTTTTCTCCTCCAAGGCTGCCACCGGACATGCCTGGATGCATTCCCCGCAAAAAACGCACTCGGACCGGTCCAGGCTTTCATCCCCCATGCAGACTATCTTTGCCCTGCCTCCCCGATAACCATGGCTGATGGCCCTGTTTACTTGTATGGCATTACAAGCGTCCACACACCGCCCGCAGAGGATACAGCGGGAAAAGTCCCGCACAATAAGGGGGCTGGCCATCTCCAAGGGATACTCAGGCTTTAGGACCGCAAGTCTTTCTGTTTCCACCTGATATCTATAGGCATAGGCCTGAAGCTTACACTCCCCGTGAGCAGGGCAGAGCTCATCTGCCTGATCGTACTGGACCACCTCTTCTTGGAATTCCGTCCATTGGTCAAATTCCTTTTTGCTAATGGCGCAGTTGTGGTGGCCTGACTGTAAAAGCAGGCTCAAGACAGTCCTCCTGGCCTCCAAGACCTTGGGCGAGTGGGTCTTGACCTCCATGCCCTTGTTTGCAGGCATGGCACAGGCAGGAGCCAGCACCCTGGCCCCCTTGACCTCCACCACACACATACGGCAAGCCCCAGTAGGTGTTGCCCCTTTTATGTGGCACAGGGTGGGGATAAAGATATTATTGCGTCTCGCCACATCAAGCAAGGTCTCGCCAGGGGTAAACTCCAGTTCATGCCCATCTATTATTAATAGATTCTCTTTTTCAGACATTTCTGCTCTCTTGTTCCATTACATCTGTTGATTTTTCATAACAGATCAAGCCGCACTGGAGGCACCGCTCTGCCTCCTTTCTCACGACCCCTTCATCAAGGGGGGGCAAACCCTCAGGGCTAATCCACGTGGCCCTAATGTCCGCCGTGAGATCCTTGAGCAATACCGGCTCCCTGCCAGAGGGTCTTACGCCGTGGACCTCGCTCACATCCAGGATTACTTCTGCCTCTGAGGCCAGATCCTCAATGGGGCTAATGGCCCCTTCACTGAAATATTGATGAATCCCTCTTGCAAGGCGGCGTCCTGAAAGGATTGATCTCACCACTGCTGCAGAATCGCTCACCCGGCCAGGCTCAGGGCTTCTGATGAGTCCTTGGCCGTCGCTCGTCGGAAAGGTGCGGAACAGCTCCAAGGTCTTCCATCTGACTTTCCCATCAGCGCCCTCTTCATCGTCAACGTTTCTAGAAAAGGCCAGCTCAGGGAAACGGCCAAGGCCCATAATGAGCGAGCCTACATTGATGAACTCTCTTTCAGGATTTGATGGGTCTGCTGGGTTGCTTTCTTCCAATAAGATCCTGGTCAACCTATCTTCTTCACCCTCCAGGGCCACCACCATACTGCCTGCCCGCACATAAATAGCCTCTCTGGCCAGCTCCTTTTCGTCTTGGAGTTCAACGGGCAAATGATCCTTGGGACGAGAAGAAATGATGGTCACCCGTTTGGCACCCAGGTCTTTGCATTTGCGGGCCAATTCCAAGGCCTTTGCCCCACCTTGAACAATGGCCACATCTTGGGCGATCTCCACCTTCCCGCCTTGGTCCAAGGCAAGGAGAAGATCCAGCATAAGAAAAAGGCCTTGAACAGGGATATCAAAGCGGTCTTTGTCGGGATGCAGGATCTTGCGGCTATCAAGCCCCCCCATGGTAAGCAGGACCAGATCATAGTCATTTTTCAGAAGTCCTGGCACTGTAAAGTCCCGGCCCATGGCATTACTGGTCTTGGCCTCCACGCCTGTATCCAATATGGACTTGATATCGTGGTCTAGAACATTTCGGGGCAACCGCGACTCACTGATTACATACCTGAGTATCCCACCCAATTCGGGCCTAGCCTCAAATATGGTGGGCCTATATCCCAGGCGGGCTAAATAATAAGAGGCGGTTAGCCCCTCTGCCCCCCCACCAACCAGCGCGATCCGTGCCTCAGTCTGGGGCGCCTGGTAGGGCTCTATTCGTTTACCAGTGTTCATCTCGTATTCCGCTGCAAACCTCTTGATGGTGTTGATGGCCACGCCTTCGTCCACCAAAGTGCGGCGGCATCTAAGCTCACAGGGGGCAGGGCAAATGTAACCGCAAACCAATGGAAGAGGACACCTCTCCTTTATTATAAGGAGGGCCTTCTCAACGTTTCCTTCTCTAACTTCTTTTATGTATGCGGGGATGTTTATGCCAGTTGGACAGGTCCGCTGGCATGGCGCAGTGCACTCCGTGCTCTTGTACTCGCTGATTATGCGCCTGGTGGCGGAGGTAAGTTGTATTATGTTCTTGGGACATGCCCTCTCGCAGGCCCCACAGCCTACACAGCGGTCACTGTTAAATACGGGGAGATTGCCTTCACCAATCTTCAAGGCATCAAATTGGCAGGCCTTTACACAGGTGCCCAATCCAATACAGCCAATCGGGCAGAGCTTGCTCCCACCGTAGAGCAACACGGCTGCCCTGCAGTCAAGGGCCCCGTTGTATGAATAGATGAGGTCAGCCTCCTCAACACCATACGTGCAACTGCTCCAGGCGAACTCAGGCTCTCTTTCCTTGACCTCCAGCCCCATAATGGCCGCCACTTCTTTGGCAGTATCAAAGCCTC
>JAMOVZ010000204.1 GCA_027061865.1 Desulfobacterales bacterium | reverse complement strand
TGTCAGGCCTGCTTAAAGAGTGGCATCAGAGAAAGCCGGTAATAAGCTGCTTTCTTGCCCCTCCTGGCATCTGGGACATACAAGTAAAGGAACTTGAAGAATCAGGCGCTCTTGTAAACCTTTCTACCCCTGAGCGGGCGGCTAGGGCCATGGCCTTCTTATATAATTATTCTTCTCCTGTTTGACTATAGTACCGCTATAACTGGCATGACTACCTAAGCATACAATGGGGGAACTAATATCATGGAAATAATCAAAGATGCTCTTAAAGAAGGCAGAAAGATGCTCTCCGAGTATGAATCCAAGAAATTGCTGGCCCACTATGGGATACCTGTGACAAGGGAGATAGTGGTGGAGAATTTAAGGCAATTAAAAGATGCAGTCAGCCAGATTGGATACCCGTTGGTGCTTAAGGCCCATTCTGCTCAAGTGGCCCATAAGACAGAAAAGGGCCTTGTCCACGTGGATATCCGCAACCAAGAAGAAGCAGAAAATGCGTTTAAGGCCATATTGGAAAAACTGGAAGACGAAGACAAGGCAGTTTTGGTCCAAGAAATGGTTAAGGGGCAAAGGGAACTGGTTGTGGGCCTTACAAGGGATAGTCAATTCGGCCCCTGTGTGATGTTTGGTCTAGGAGGTATTTTTACCGAGATCCTCAAAGACGTGTCATTCCGGGTGGCTCCTCTCGAAAAAAAAGATGCCTTGGAGATGATGAAAGAGATTAAAGCACATAAGATCCTTGAGAGCGTGAGGGGCATGCCTCCGGCCGACATCGAGCTGCTTTCCCAAATCCTTATCACAGTGGGACAGATCGGCTTGGAAATTGAGGAGATAAAGGAGATAGACATAAATCCTATCATACTTCGGGGGGGCGGCCCTGTAGCAGTTGATGCCTTAGTGGTGCTTGAATCCCGGTAGTTATAGAAAGTAAGTGTTTAATGGCAGAAGACAAAGAGAGTTGCACGAGTGAGGGCCTGATGCCATGGAGGCAATTGGATGGCCGGTCTTGTTAAAAGACTAGAAGGAGTCATTCCCCCGATACCCACTCCGTTTGGGCCCCATGGTGAGGTGGACCATGTGGCATTGCGAAAAAACCTTGACCGCTGGAACGCCTATGAGCTTTCAGGATATGTGGTGCTGGGGTCAAACGGGGAAACCCCTTATCTCACTGTGGATGAAAAACTGGCGATCTTGGAGACGGCAAGGAGTGTTATACCGTCCAACAAGTGGATGATTGCAGGGACCGGATGCGAGGCTACCAAGGCCACCATTGAGCTAACATGCAAGGCCGCAGAAATCGGCGCAGATGCGGCCCTAATCGTAAGCCCTCATTTTTATACCGGCAAGATGACCCACGAGGTCTTGAAAAGACATTATCAAACCGTGGCCGATAGATCACCTATACCTATACTTCTCTATAATGTGCCTGCCTTTACACATGTGGAATTGGACGGCAATCTGGTGGCCGAGCTTTCCAGGCACCCCAACATTATCGGCATAAAGGAAAGTGGGGGCAACATTACAAAAATAGCGGACATGGTCCGATTAACACCTAAGCCATTTCAGGTCTTGGCCGGCTCAGGCGGATTCTTTTTTCCGTCTCTGGCAGTGGGAGCTTCAGGCGGAATAATGGCCGTGGCAAATGTTGCGCCCCAAGTGATGTTGGACATTTACGGCCTTTACCAAGAGGGAAGGATGGAGGAAGGTGCTGAGCTTCAAAGAAGGATTATTCCGCTTAACAATGCGGTGACAGCCCGATTTGGCGTTGCAGGCCTAAAAGCGGCCCTAGACTTTCTTGGTTATCATGGTGGCCCGGTCCGCCCCCCTCTCCTTGACCTCAGATATGAGGAGCGGGAGACTCTAAAGGTAATGGTTCGCGAATGCATCAATGATCAGGCAGTATAAGGATTTGGAGGCTCTAGCTTGCTCATAGTGGCTGATAATCTTCAGGCTGCAAGGCCTGATATTTATAAAGCTATTGAAGGCTTTGACGCTAAGCCTATACAAGAGCTGGTTGTTAGGTGCCTTCGAGCTGGCATTGATGCCATTGATATAAATCCGGGACCATTGAAGCATGATGCTGAAAAGAGGATGGCATTCCTGGTCGAAACCGTCCAAGAGGTTACAGGCAAGACGTTGTTCTTGGACACAACCAATCCTGTCGCCTTAGAGGCTGGATTAAAAGCAGCCAAGAATCCTGTTGTAATTAATGGCTTCTCGCTTGAACCTAAGAAAATTGAACACATACTCCCCTTGGCTGGAAAATTCGGCACTGAAATAGTGGGTTACCTGCTTTTGCCAAATGGACATGTCCCCCCGGGCTACGAAGAGCGGTTAAATGTGGCAATAGAGCTTTATACGGTATTTCAAAGATCGGGCTTGCCCCCTGAAAAGCTCATCATAGATCCCATTGTGGTTCCTGCGCTATGGGAAGATGGGCTGGCCCAAAATCAGGCGGTTCTCTCAGTAATCCAGACACTCCCGGATGTCTTAGGCCGTCATGTCAGGACCATGGTGGGGCTTTCAAATCTGACAACAGGCAAGGCGCCTTTGGAAAAGAAAAGGGTGCTGGAAATGGCATATCTCCCAATGCTGGCTTACTCTGGAGTTTCAGCTATACTACTGAATGCTTTCCGGCTGGATACAGTAAGAATCGCGAGGAGTTGCGAGGTCCTCCTCTCATCAAAGGTTTTTACATGGCAAGAGATACCCTGATTCGGGTCGACCTCCTTCCACCCCTTCCCATCATATACCCTCTGGAACTTCCCTGGCTCTTTTCCCACGATGACTTATCAATTCACTTCAATACCCTCTTTTGTTTCAGGAGAATTATATTCTTCATATCCTTCCCACCATGTAAACTTCTCTTTCCTTTTTTACAGTGATCATTTCACCCAGGGTTTGCCCCGGTAACCGCCGCAATCCCAGGGGATTGGCTGCCCTGTGGATCTGATAGTCTGATTGCTTAGGCCCACTTAAGTTCGGGCGCTCATAGTAAATGAGCTTCCTAAATTAGCTCCTCATTATTGAGCACAGATTTCCATGAGAAGCCATAAAAAATTAAGTGTGTCAGGGGGGAGGTTTTTCTTTCTGGACGGATCTTGGATGTAATTAGAACCACTATGTGGTATTATGATGTTGCTTAGAGAGAAATAATTCATTAGCTGCCTGCTTTTCGGAATCCCGAACATTAAGTTGATGAAAGGCTAGGCGTCTGGTAATATCCTAGAGTAAAGATAGCTTTCTTTTATGAGGGCAGCGAAGGGCCTATCATTTCCTGACATAATCTGAGTAAATTTTACCCAGTTCTCTGTATCAGGTGCGTAAAAAGTAAACACTCAGGCTTGAATTCCAAGAATATCATACCTTACAGGTTTTATGGGTTAAGCTGATATTTCGGCTAGTTGTTATTTTTACCACAGAGTGGCATGAGTGTTGCTCTATCTATCCAGTAAAATGTCGGGGCAGGGAGTCAGAAAGGCCATAACAAGAAAGTAATTTTTTAAAACTTCCATTATCATAATGCAAATCAAATGATGGCTGGCATGGCCAATATGGTGGTCTATAAAAAGGGTAAACAGAGGAGTTGAAAGCATGCCACAGGAGCAAGGAATAGTACTGAGGACCATAGAGGATGGTTGGGCAGAGGTGGTGACCAAGCGCCGTGACGCCTGTGAGAATTGTGGCGCTTCCCATTGCTGTGTGGCCTCTGAGACCGGCGGCAAGATGATCACGAGAGCCCTCAATAAGGCAAAGGCTGCGTCAGGAGACCTTGTGGCCCTTTCTCTAGAACCCGGTGTAGTGTTAAAGAGTGCGGCTGCCCTTTATCTAATCCCGATCATTGGATTCCTACTGGGAGCGATCATAGGAGGGGCGGTGCATACTGCTATTGGGCTTTCAGAGGTTGGGGGTGTAATTGCCCTAGCATTCGTTGGCTTGGCGTTTGGTTATGGAATTACTGCTCTGATATCGAAACGAATGAGCAAAAAGGGTGCTCTCACTCCAGTAATCCATAAAGTCCTGGCAAGGGGAACTACTCAAAGTGAGTTGGATTCAGGGGAGGACCTACGGAACGAGGTAAAAAGAAAGGAGGAAGTATGACACACTTGGAACACTATGATGTTATCATCATAGGGGCAGGCCCTGCAGGGCTTCAGGCTGCTATACATGCCTCGAGAAGAAAGGTCTCTGTCTTGGTTCTCGGCAAGCTGCACCACAGCAGCGCCCATAAAGCCCATATTGAAAACTATTGCTGCATAGACGGACATCATGGCACTGAGCTGCTAAAGCAGGGAAAAATAAAGGCTGAAGAATATGGCGCAAGGTTCTTGGAAGAAGATGTCATTGAGATTGTCCAAAAAGAAGATGGTTTCATTGTAAAAACCGAAACTGAAAAGTTGTTCCATGCCAAGGCGATTATTCTGGCCATGGGCATTTCCAGGAACAGGCTGGGTGTGAAAGGGGAAAAGGAATATGTAGGGAAAGGTGTAAGTTATTGTGTTGACTGCGATGCGCCCCTTTACCGTGGAGAGCCTGTGGCAGTTGTGGGCTCGGGCAGTGCCGCTGTAAGTGGTGCGCTTACCATGCTTTTTTATGCAAGCGAGGTGTATTTGATTTGTGAAAAGCTGGATGTCTCTGAATACTTGGCAGAGAAGCTGAAGGAGAGTGCGGTACATCTCCTCCAGGGCAGAAAGGTAGTGGAGATTGTCGGCAATGAATTTGTAAATGGCTTAGTGCTGGATGATGGAAGGCGGTTGGCTGTGAAAGGTGTCTTCATAGAACTGGGAGCCAAAGGGGCTATAGAGTTGGCAGCCACTCTTGGAGTAGCTCTGGACCCTGAAAACATGAAATACATAGCTACTAACAAGAAACAAGAGACTAACATACCAGGTGTTTATGCGGCAGGGGACATTTGTGGCCCTCCCTTTCAGGTAGCCAAGGCGGTAGGCGAGGGATGCATTGCAGGCCTAGAGGCCGCCTCTTACGTAAAAAGGCGTTAGAGGAGGAGTTGTCTTGAGAGTTCTGGCAGTGATTTTCTTACTTCACCTCCTGGCGGGAATAAGCTCTGCTGATATTCCGGCTGGGTTCCCATACTATCGGGGCTTCGGGCATCTTCAGGGCAACAGCGCTATTCCATCACTGGACCTGGAGAGCCCCAAAGACATAGAGTGGTTCAGGGAGAAGATGAAGATCTCGCCCAAGTATGTGGAAAAGCCAGAAGGCGTGCTTGGCATGTCTTGGGCTCATTTTTTCACAATGCTCTTTTTGCTGCTGTTGGCAGCAGGTGGCCTTGTCGTTTTCATCTTGAGGTACAAACGAACAAAAGAAATACTAGCATTGATTAAGGAGGGAGATAAAAATGGCAATAAAGATTGAATTCCGCGCTAGTGGAAAGGCACTTGAATGGGATGATTCATTTGACAATATCCTCGAGTTTGCAGAAGAAAACGGCATAGAGATAGAGAACGAGTGCAGGATGGGTGTGTGCGGAACATGCAAGATGAAGCTGCTGAAGGGAGAGGTGGAGATGGAACAGGAAGACGGCCTAGAAAACTCCGACAGAGAAGGAAATATGATTCTGCCTTGTGTGGCAATCCCGGTGACCGACATTGTAATCGACGCTTAGGGCATGAAGAGCAAACAAAAAGTAGACGCCCTGCTGGCGATATTTTTTGTCCTTCTGGTCCTTGGGTTTCTTCTCCACCAAAGTCAAACTTTTGCGGGAAGTCTTCCCGGCCACATCCTTGGAATCGCCGGCGCTGTAATCATCGGCTTAGCCCTTGTCTATCCTATACGTAAGAGGATCTTTGGAAAGAAGGGGAAGGCCAATCCCCTCAACAGGCACATCATTTATGGGCTCACAGGAGCAAGCCTTGGCACGGTACATTCCGCCCACAAGTTTTCAAGTGCTATCGGGGCATTGACCTTTCTTGCCCTTTTATTGGTGGTGCTTAGCGGCATAGTAGGAAGGTTTCTGTATCGCAATGTCAACCGCCAGCTCAGGGAGCAGAAGAAAGATTTGAATTTATTGAAAAATCATTTCAAGGCCATGAAGCAGCATATAGCAGATTGCCTTTTGGAAACTGGCAGGCATATCGAAGAAGATGATGCAGTAAAAAGAAACTGCCGGGAGATTTTGGATCAGGCTTATGGAATCGCTGAGCTAGAGATGTCTATAAATGTTTTTGAAAAGACCAAGGCATTGTTTTCTAAATGGCTCCATGTGCATTATATGCTTACCTTCTTTCTGGTGACAATGCTTGTGGTCCATATCCTTGCTGCCATATATTACGGATTGAGATGGATTCCTTGAGGACTGTCCTATTATATTCCTTGGCCGCAATTATCCTCATAATATTCGGGGGCTGGCTCTTTTACAATGAGGAGGCAGCTAACCCTGGTCCCTTGAGCAGTGCTCACGAGGACTCAGCAAACTGCCAGGACTGCCACGAACCGTGGAGAGGTGTCAGTGATGATAGGTGCCTTGAATGTCACGACTTCAGTGAACCCTCTGAATTAAAATCCGGACTTCGCTTTCACGGGGCACACAAATTCTGTACCAAATGCCATTTCGAGCACCAGGGAAGTGATGCCTCTATTTCCATCGTTGACCACACGCTTTTTAACCCTAACTTACAGTGCACCCAATGCCACTTTGATCCTCATAAGGGGTTGTTCGGCTTTGATTGCAGGCAATGCCATAGGATCAAGACTTGGACAGTGAAAGGCTTCAGGCATCCAAAGGATGAAGACCGGGAGTGCTACCGCTGCCACAGGCCTCCACAATCCCATCTTAATGAGCGGTTTTGGTCAAAAATACTGGAGACCCATGACATGAGTATCGGTAAGGAAGCGCAGCGTATTGATGTGAAGGATTGCTGGCGCTGCCATATAGTTCACAAGTGGGCACACCTTAGGATGGAGCATTTATTTCAGGATGAGCCAAAGGGAAACTCTGATGACTAATTCCCTACATGTATAAAAAGTAGCCAGTTCACAAGAAGACATAGGTATTTTTTACCCACCTCAAAAATATTCGTATCTATCCTGCCTATAACTAAAGCTTATGGACCGGGAATTAGACGGGCCTTTGATAGAAATTATTGTTATACTACAAAGTGGCATTTAAATTGCAGCCTTTTCCAGCAGCAGGAATCTTTTATTACTGGGAGAGCTTCTTCCCTCATCTTTCATCTGTTTGGGAAACTGGGAAACAGATCGGACACAAGAAGGGAGGAAGAAAATGAGAAAACCATTTATTTATCATGGTAATAATTTTAATCGAGGCTCACTTGACAGGCTTATTGGTCATTTTGCCTGATTTCACCTTTGCCCGGAATGGATACAGAGGTATGGGGCCGGGCATGATGGAAGAGCTGGACCGGCCCGGGCCCTAGGCGTGGCCAAGAAAAAACCCAGGCCCATGGCGCAAGAATTTACTTTTACCCAAACCAGGATTATCCCGGTGTTACCTTCGTGGTTGAGCTTCCGGTTGATTTTCCGCGTGATCAGAAAGGAGCAGATCATGGAAGGACATGAACATCACCATCATCACGAACATGACGACATGGCTCCGCAGGCTGAATTTGCAGACCCTGTCTGCGGAATGAAGACAACGGAAGAGTCCCAGTTCATGAAGTATGAACATGAAGGACAAATATTCTACTTTTGCAGCGATATGTGCCTGGCCAAATTTAAGGAGAATCCGGAAAAGTATATTCCGTTTGATGAAAAAACCCACGAAAAAGAGCCACCCGAAGAGGCAGCCGGAACAGGTATGTATACGTGCCCAATGCACCCTGAGGTCCGCCAGGTTGGTCCTGGACCGTGCCCTATTTGTGGCATGGCCCTGGAGCCCGTCCTACCCACTGATCAAGAGGACAATGAAGAATACCTTGATATGAGACGGCGATTTTTGATTGGCGCTGCGCTTACAGTTCCATTGGTATTGGTTGCTATGAGATACATCTTCTTTCCTGCCGGGTTTTTGGAAAGTTTTGCCTCGACCAAGACCTGGGGATGGATCGAGCTCATCCTGGCCACCCCAGTGGTGCTGTGGGCGGGATGGCCCTTTTTTGTGAGGGCATGGCAGTCCTTGATCAACAAAAGCCTTAATATGTTTACGCTAATAGGACTTGGTGTAGGCGTGGCATATATCTATAGCTTGACCGCCACATTCTTTCCGCAAATATTTCCTGCGGCCCTAAGAACTGAAGAAGGGACAGCAGGTGTCTACTTCGAAGCTGCCGCGGTCATTGTTGTGCTCATACTCCTAGGCCAGGTATTAGAATTGAAGGCAAGAAGCCAGACCGGAGCCGCCATAAAAGCCCTGTTAGGGCTTGCTCCCAAAACGGCAAGGAAGGTTAATGAAGACGGCACGGAACAAGACATACCTTTGGAGCATGTGAAAAAGGGAGACAGGTTAAGGGTTCGGCCAGGTGAAAAAATACCAGTAGATGGTGTTGTAATCGAAGGGACGACCAATGTGGATGAATCCATGATCACAGGCGAACCGGTGCCAGTTAAGAAAGGTCCAGGGGATAAGGTGGTTGGGGCCACAGTAAATGGGACAGGCACTATTATTATGGAGGCTCAGAAAGTTGGTGCAGAGACATTGCTGGCCCAGATCGTGAACATGGTTGCAGAGGCACAACGCAGCCGGGCCCCCATCCAAAACCTGGCCGATAAAGTAGCAGGATACTTTGTGCCCGCTGTGATAACGATCTCACTCATTTCCTTTGTAGTGTGGATGCTGGTTGGGCCTGACCCTCGTCTTGCTCATGCCATAATCGCTGCAGTATCGGTCCTTATCATTGCCTGCCCATGCGCCCTCGGGCTTGCCACGCCCATGTCCATAATGGTGGCCACGGGAAAAGGCGCCACAATGGGCGTGCTTTTCAAGAACGCAGAGGCCATAGAACGCATGAGGGAGATTGATACCTTGGTGGTGGATAAGACCGGAACCCTTACCGAGGGGAAGCCAAGGGTCACCAGAATCCAAGTCCTGGGGAGTCTTGATGAAAAAGCGATCCTCACGCTTGCTGCCAGCCTTGAGCAAGGCAGTGAACATCCACTGGCAATGTCTATTGTAAACCACGCAAAAGAGACAGGCTCAATCCTCAGCCCTCTTGAGAACTTCGAGTCTCACACAGGTAAAGGAGTCTCGGCTGCTGTAGGTGGGAGAGACGTGGCTCTTGGCAACAAAGCCTTGATGGAAGAAATGTCCATAGATACAGAGCGGGCGGGTCAAAAGGTTGCCCAGCTCCAGGCAGAGGCCGCTACCGTAATGTATCTAGCAGTTGACGGGAAATTAGAAGCACTTATCTGCGTTGCAGATCCCATCAAAGAAACCACACCTAAGGCAATTGAAGAACTCCATAAAGAGGGGCTCCGGATAGTGATGCTCACGGGCGACAGCCGGCATACCGCCGAGGCAGTGGCAAAAAAGCTGGACATTGATGAGGTGGTGGCCGAGGTGCTTCCAGATCAAAAGGCCAAAGTCATCAGAGAATTCCAGGACAAGGGGCACATGGTGGCCATGGCAGGCGATGGTATCAATGATGCCCCCGCCCTAGCCCAGGCGCACGTGGGCATAGCAATGGGCACTGGTACAGATGTTGCCATGGAAAGCGCAGATGTAACATTAGTCAAAGGGGACCTCACGGGCATTGTCAGGGCGATCAAGCTAAGCAAGGCAACCATGAGAAATATCAGGCAAAATCTCTTCTTCGCCTTTGTGTACAATTCCCTTGGTGTGCCCATAGCAGCCGGGGCCTTGTATCCATCCTTCGGGATCCTGCTGAGCCCGGTTATAGCAGCCGCTGCCATGAGTCTCAGTTCGGTTTCAGTTGTAGGAAATTCCCTCAGGCTGAGAAGATTGAAGTTTTCGCTATAGAAGGGCTAAGCCATAGGCTTCTTTTTGTTCTCTTGGGCATATGTTTTTTTGACTGGCTTAGGAAAATGGAAAAAAGATCGGCTCTGTTTGCGGCATATCCTTTGTTAGTCGTCTTTGGACAGCTCCTAAAAGTAAGGTTTCATCCTTTATTTAGGAGCCTGTTTCCTCCGTCACCATTACCGGAGGCGGCAGGGTGGCATGGGCCGATTGTCATCCGGATAAAACCACTATGCGATTCCTGCTAGACTTTTTTTACTCTGTATGTAAATACCATAGGTTGAAATTCTATTTTTTTACGTAAAAGGGATAACACCGGAATGGGGGTGGGCAGAGCAATGAACGTGCTTTTTATTATCAGCACTGATGATGCAGAGGGCATTTACAATGCCATGCGCCTTGCCAATGTG
>JAMOVZ010000203.1 GCA_027061865.1 Desulfobacterales bacterium | reverse complement strand
CTTTTCGTTCGTGTAAGTTATGTGGCAGGGAAGCTGGGGGAGCGGGATACTGGTGGTTGAAAATGAAAAGGGCCTTGGTTCTTCATCTCCTGGCTGGACCTCAAGTGATGAGTAGTCAATGCTCTTTCCATTCAGCCTTGGGGTTGTGCCGGTCTTGAGCCTTCCCACTTTGAAGCCCAGCTCTTCAAGTTGCTTGGATATACCCATGGAAGGAGGATCCCCCATCCTGCCCGCCGGGAAATTATCAAGCCCTATGTGGATAAGGCCGCGCAAAAAGGTGCCAGTAGTCAGGATTACGGCCTTTGCAAAGAACTTTTCGTGAATCTGGGTTTCCACTCCACAGACCTTTCCGTCCCTCACCAGGAGCCGCTCCACCATTGCCTGCCTGACGTGCAAATTGGGCTGGCGCTCCACAACCGACTTCATGCGCTTTCGATAGAGGTCCCTGTCATTCTGGGTGCGGGTTGACTGGACCGCCAAGCCCTTACGGGTGTTGAGGCGCCTGAATTGTATGGCGGTTTGGTCCGCATTCTTGGCCATCTCTCCGCCCAGGGCATCAATCTCTTTTACCAGATGCCCCTTTGCAAGCCCCCCAACGGCCGGGTTACAGCTCATGGCAGCAATGTGGTCCAGATTCATGGTAAGAAGGAGAGCTGGGTGGCCCATGCGAGCTGCAGCCAAGGCAGCCTCGCATCCTGCATGGCCTGCTCCCACCACGATCACATCAAACTCGTCTCCCGCAGTGCCCATCTTCTTAATTCGTGTGAACGACTCTCCTATAGCCTATATTTTGGAGCTTGTATATCCCGCCTGCAGGCATATAGCCCTTTTCGCGCATCATTTAAGTTCTTATTATAAGGTCATAGGAGTCAATATGGCAACCGGCAGGTTTATGCCGGCCCTCTGCCTTCAGGGCGGCCTTTAACACAGGAAAGGGCTCAAAGGGATGAGCCTGTCAGTCCGCGAAGGGGTCAGAGAGCAGGATGGTCTCTTCTCTGGCAGCCCCCACCGAGACAATGGATATGGGAAGGCCCGCAATATCTTCAATGGCCTTGAGATAGTCCCGGGCCTCAGCGGGAAGTTGATCCATCTTCCTGGCCCCCATGATATCATCATTCCACCCTGGCATCTTTTGGTAAACGGGAGTGCAGCGTCCCATCACATTCAGGCTTGCAGGCCGGGTATAAATCCTTTTGCCCTCCACCTCATAGCCCACACATACCTTGATGGTCTCCAGCCCGGTGAGCACATCCAGCTTTGTAATGGCCAGGCTGTGAAGGCCGTTTAGCCTTTTGGCATCATTTACCACCACCATGTCCAGCCAGCCGCAGCGCCTCGGCCTGCCGGTAGTGGAGCCAAACTCTACACCCTTTTCCCGCAGGTGCTCACCCACCCGGTCCTCCAGCTCCGTAACGAACGGCCCCGCCCCTACTCGCGTGGTGTAGGCCTTTACGATTCCCAGGACATGACCCAGATGCCTGGGACCTATACCCGCGCCAGAGCAGGCGGTGCCAGCAACCGGATTTGAAGAGGTGACAAACGGGTAGGTGCCATGATCCACATCCAAGTGGGTGCCCTGGGCACCTTCAAACAGGATCTCCTTTCCTTGGGAAGTGGCTTGCTCAAGGATCAAGGACACATCAGCGATAAAAGGGTTGAGCCTCTCCGCCATGGAAAGGTAACTTTCTATCACGGGCTCAGGCTCAAGGGCTTGGGCCCCAAGATATTGGGTGAGGATAAAGTTTTTTTCTTCCAGATTGGCCCGGATCTTTCCCTCCAGGACATCAGGCTCGGTTAAATCCACTGCCCTGATTCCAACCCTTGCCACCTTGTCCTCGTAACAGGGGCCTATTCCCCTGCCAGTAGTCCCCAACTTGGCCTTTCCTTTCGAGGCCTCGCGGGCCAAATCCAGTGCCTTGTGATATGGCATTATGAGGTGAGCCTTCTCGCTCAGATAGAGCCTCCCAGGCTCAACCTTCACCCCCGCCTCTGCCAACCTGTCTATCTCTTGCAATAAGACCTCAGGGTCCACCACCACGCCGTTTCCGATGAGACAAGTCTTGTCCTCATACAGGATCCCCGACGGGATAAGGTGGAAAATGAATTTTTTGCCCCCAACCACCAATGTGTGACCAGCATTGTTGCCCCCTTGAAACCTTACAACCACATGGGCCTTAGCAGTGAGGAGGTCCACCACCTTGCCCTTGCCCTCGTCACCCCACTGGGTGCCCACGACTACCACATTGTTTCCCATTGCCTTACTCCAATTTGTTTAGTTAAGGCCCTTTAACAGGCTCCCTAAGCTTGGGTTGTTAGCCGAATCTTTTTGCCCTGTCAACGGCCTTTGGGCACAGGCACAAAAAAGCCCCGGCCGCATCAGGCTGCCAGCCGGGACTATTTTTTAAAACTCCATCATGCCTGCCAGGCTCTAGGCCAGGCCAAGCTTGTATTTCAAGGAGTTCAGGGTATTTTTCATGAGCATGGTAATGGTCATGGGGCCTACACCACCCGGCACAGGCGTGATCCATCCAGCTATCTCTTTTGCAGCATCAAAGTCCACATCACCCTTTAGGATGGCGATCTTCTTTCCGGTCTTCTCACTGATCTTCTCACCCACCCGGTTTACACCCACATCTATGACACAAGACCCTGGTTTGATCCACTCAGGTTTTACCAGCCCAGGGACGCCGGCAGCCACGATCAGGATATCTGCCCTTTTACAGTGGGAGGCAAGATCTTTGGTTCGTGTGTGAACCACTGTCACAGTGGCATTTGCCCCAGGCCCTTTCTGCATCATCATGACCGCAATAGGCTTTCCCACAATATTGGACCTTCCCACTACCACCACCTCAGCCCCTTCGGTCTCAATCCCAGACCGTACTATCATCTCTTGGATGCCCGCAGGGGTACATGGGGGAAACTTGACCTCCTTGCCCCCGATCATTAAGCGGCCCACATTGACAGGATGAAACCCGTCCACATCTTTGTCAGGATCTATGGCGTTGATTACCTTCTTTTCATCAATATGCTTTGGCAAGGGCAGCTGCACCAAGATCCCATGAATGCTGTCATCCTTGTTGTACTTGTCGATGAGCGCAAGCAGGTCCTCTTCGGTAATGCTCTCGGGCTGATTGTCCTGGACCTCCTTGAACCCCAGGCTCTTTGCAGTCTTTATCTTTGCAGTGACATACGAGACGGAAGCAGGATTCTCACCCACCAGGATCGTTACAAGGCCTGGCACAACCCCATGTTCTGCCTTGATCTTTTCTACTTCCTCCTTGATCTCGGCAAGGATCTGTTCCCGAATCTCTGTCCCCTTAATGAGT
Organism: Desulfobacterales bacterium; assembly: GCA_027061865.1. Classification (GTDB taxonomy): domain Bacteria; phylum Desulfobacterota; class DSM-4660; order Desulfatiglandales; family Desulfatiglandaceae; genus JALVMN01. Next base: position 7,021 of record JAMOVZ010000203.1, on the reverse strand, counting down.
TTTGCAGTCATCTCTCACCTCTCCTTTCTTTGTAGATTTTATTTGGCATCAAGACATTAGCGATCCTTTCAACCTGGCTATAGAACTATGTGCTCAATATCACAAGCCCAATTAGATATCAATTCATTTGTGGACAAAGCCCTTGCCTGGTTCATCCGGCTGTAATATTTTATGACCTCTTTTGAGCCTTAATGAAAATGGGGGGTAAAGTATGGAAAGACCAGTAATTGCGCTGCTGACAGACTTCGGCACGGAAGACCCCTATGTTGGCATCATGAAGGGGGTGATCTTGGGCATCAACCCCTCTGTCTCCCTAGTTGACATCACCCATGAAATCCCCCCAGGCCGGATTTTACAAGGCGCAAGTATACTTGATGAGTCTTTTTCATTTTTTCCCAAGGGGACCATATTCTTGGCAGTGGTGGACCCGGGTGTTGGGACAAAGCGGAGACCAATCGCAGCGGTCCACCATGACTATATATTTGTAGGGCCGGACAATGGACTCTTTTACCCCGTTCTATTACGCCTGGGCCCATATAAAGCTTACCATCTCACAGCCACCAAGTACTTTCTCCCCTCGGTCAGCAACACATTCCACGGGAGGGACGTCTTTGCCCCGGTATCCGCCCATCTGTCCCTGGGGCTTAACCCAAGGGAATTGGGTCCAGAAATAACTGACCTGGCGGAACTCGAATTGCCTCCGGTCAGAGAGGAGGCAGGCACCCTCTTGGGACAGGTAGTCAGGATAGACAGATTCGGGAACTTAATTACCAATATCGATGCAGAAACACTCAAGCATTTCCTCCGGGGACGGGAGGCGGAAATAAAAGTAGGCAAATTGCTCCTAAAAAGGATTAAAAAGACTTATGGAGATGTCCCAAAAGGCGAGCCCTTGGCTATTATAGGAAGCAGTGGTTGCCTGGAGATATCTGTAAATGGAGGCGAGGCTTCTTCCTTGGCAGGAATCTCGGATCAGGATATGAACAAAGGCCCGGTGACGGTCATGGTAAGGCGCAAAAGGGACTAAGAGCCATCAAGCCTCCTTAAATAAGCCAGGTATTCATCCCACTCCACAGGCAACAGATATTTTTTCTTGTTGTTGCAGCTCTTGCAGGCTGGAACCAAATTTCCCTTCTTGCTCTTCCCACCCCTGCTGAGGGGAACAATGTGATCCATGGTGAGATTTGCCCTTCCCACCTGGCGGCCGCAGTAATAACAAACCCCCTGGTGGATCTTGCGGTACCACCACTGCGACCTCCTCAGCCTCCTGGCCTTCTCCTTTTCCCGCCGTATCTGTTGTTCACTTATATGATCTGGGTAAAAAACCATTTCATCCCAAGGCATTAAGGTATTTGAGGGATAATGCCCTCAGATTAGCTCAACGCCCTGGAACTTTCAATAATTTCGTCTGATTCCACTCCGATTATGTAATGCCCTTTGTGAAAGCCATCTTCCAAGCGGGTGATGTGTTTGATGAGGACTTCTACCTTTATTATGGCCCAACGGGCATAGAAGGCCACATTTTTTATCTTGTCACCTGGCTTGAGCAGCTCGAGCAACTTCTTGTCTTTGCCAGTGACAAGGAGCGCCAGCCCGTGCTTTGAGTAATTGAGCACCTGCAATCTCATAATCTTGCCCTTGAGAGGCCCATCAGGTAATTCAAACTCTACAAAGACGAACTCTGGGATCTTGGGGATGAATCTTTCTTCTCTTCTTCTGTCCTTGACCTCGGGGCCAGATTTGGCAGGTTTGTCTTCTCTTTTTCCAGGCGCATTTTCCTGACGCTTTTCCAGGACTACAAGGCGATTCTTTATTCGATTCTCTTTTGGGTCAAGGGCAAGGGCGGACTTGTAAAGCTTTATGGCCAGTTCAGGGTGTCCCACCTTTTCCATCTCCACGCCAAGGCGGAACTTGAGCTGGGCCTCCTTCCTTCCTTCCAGGGCTTGGGATTCGATAATGTTCACCGCCGCTTCAGAGGCCTTTTCCGGCGAGTGGAGCTTCATGAGGCACTTGGCTATCTCGGGTATGACTTTTTCACCCGGATAATCCATTCCAAAGAGCCTTGTATACTCACCCACTGCCTCCTCATAAAGCCCTAACTCCTTGAAGGCAAAGGCCGCATCCAAAATCGTCTGGACATTGTCCTGGGCAGAGAGGGACTCCTTGATAACGGTTATTTCTTCCTTTGAAACCCCCTCCTCACCCCTTTCCTCCTGATCCTCCAGATCCTTCTGAATTTCTTCAAGTTTCTCCCTTATGGCCTGTTCTTCTTCGGGCCCCAATGCCTCAGAGTCGGCAAGCAGACGCCGGTACACTCCCATGGCCTCTTCCAAGAGCCCCATGGACTTATAAACTTCAGCCTCATTAATACTGGTGGAAAAATCTCCCACTTGGTGCCTCCGCCTTATTTGTTTCTCCTAAAGAAACGCCCCCATCCTTTCTGTCCCTCCATATCTTGGAGGTTTGGCAACAGGATGTCGCAGTTTAGCCTGACCATGGCAACTGGGGCACCCCTCTTAGCCAAGACAAACAGGTAGCCATTATTGGTCTTGCGGATATACAGCCACTTTTTTCTGAAAACGAAATCTGCCTCTTCAATGCCATCCAGGGTATAAATAAAAAGGCCCCACCAATCTCTGCTTTCAGGCTCGAATGACTCCTCATTTCTAAATTCCTTATGTAATATCTCCCCTTGCCTGGAAAAAAGAATAAGGCCTTCGACCCCTTCCACATCCATAATATCGGCAAAGAATTCTTTCAAAGTAACCATAATCCCTGCCCGTCAGTCTTTGCTAAGCATCTTGAGCAGCCTGTCCCTGGGACAATCAAGTGCCACTTCCACCACAATGGTCTGATGCCCTGGAAGGAGCAAGTAACTGTTCTGTTCATTTCGATTTATAAAACCCGCCTTTAGGTCTCCTGCCTCAAAAAAGGCCCCTATTCTGGTGGCCTGTGCCACAAGGCTGTTCCAAGAGCTGTCCCGGTAGGGCCGAACAAACCCATTGCCTCCCAAGATAGGGGCAACCCTCTTCCTCACAACCTCTAGCCCGTCCGGCTCTTGGCCTTCCTCGCCACCGACAACTATAACTTCCTCATCCCTCCCATCCCCAGGGGCACCCTCAGGGGCCTCTGGGTGCTGCACGCTTCTTTTTTCATCCTTCAGCCTCATGGCCTCAAGTATCAGGGCCTGCAAATCCCCTTGGATCCTTTTCTTTTTAGCCCGACATTGGTTTTCTATGGCCAAAGAGGTCTTCTCCCATGAAAGGATCTCATAGGCGGCCTTTTCACCGAAAAGGCCACTTAGCCGTGCGTCTATCAAAAAGCCCTCCTTAAAAAACAGGACTCCCTCCTTGTGGCTCTTGTTTTCAATCACACGCACCGTGCAGGTGCGCTGCTCCACCTCCAGGAGTTGAAGGAACATGGCAGGCGATACGTTGTGGAGCTCCCCGCCTTCGACCTGTCTTTTCAAAATCCCTTCTAGAGAGGATATTAAGGCCTTGAGTTTGAAAGGCTTTTTGAGATAATCCGAAGCGCCCTCATTTCTCACCAATTTTTCAGTATTTGAAGTGCCGTAGGCCGTCATCACGATCACCGGGATGTCTGGGAATCTGGTGGAAATATAGCTCAACAGATTTATGCCGTTTATCTCGGGCATCTTGAGGTCAGTGACCACCACGGAGACATCCCTGGTTTTCAATACATTAATTGCCTTTCTCCCGTTTGAAACGGTAAGGACCCGGTACTTGCCTTTGTGGCCATCGAGGCCCTCTTTCAGCGAGGCAAGAAGTTTTTTGTCGTCATCTACTATCAGTATGCTCTTCTTCATACATATGTCTCTGCTCTACAGGCTGATGTTGAACTTTGAAAGAGTCCTTCCATACTGCTCTTTCCAAGCCTCAAGAGAGGGGCGAAGGGCCTGTTCAACACCCAGTTCAGCAGCCAATTCTTTCACCGACTCCACAACCCCGCGGGCCACCTCTTCATCTCCTGCTTCCCCCAGAAAAGTGATTTTCCTGTTGGAATAATCGAACTCGCCTGCAAATGGATCCAAGAAGCTATATTTGTCTGCCTTTTCCAGGAACTTTTTCTTGAGCAGGGTTCTGAAATCCTTCCGCAGATCCCTTCTCCCCTTCAAGACATCTTCAAGGGCCGTGAGCAACTCTTCGAGGGCAGCCAGCACATGCCAAGAACACCTTTTGTTGCCGCCTTCCACCTGGGCTTCAGTGCCCTTAGCGCCCGGGACGATCTTGCTTACATGAAATATCCCGCCCACTTCCTTGCTTTTTTCTATTAATACTTTCAAGGCCTCCTGTTCATTACCACCCGTATCCCAAGAATACGATCCCCCTACAATCTTCCCACCATTAAAGAATATGAGGGCTCCGGTGGATCCGTTCTTCAGCGACACATTTATAAATCCAGTAAGCTCTTCGGCCTTCATCTTTTCTATTAAGCCATCGAGATTAGTGAACTCAGAGGTAAGGTCTTTGTAGAGTTCCCGGGCCTCCGGAGTGGTGGCCCAAAAATATATACATGAAGGGCTAAGCTGATAGATATCAATAGTAAAATTGTAATCATTTACAGCCTCCAGCAGCGTATCCACCGCCTTCCTTCCCCTGAGCACCACTGTCCCGTCCCTGTAAATGCCGTTTAGCAAATCGTCCTTGTCGAAGAATATGATCCCTTCTGCAAAGGGTGACCGGAAGTGGGTTGCACCGCAACCCAGCTCGCCTTGGTAATGTTCGAACATCTTTTGCAATTGGAGATAATAGCTGTTCAGCTTCTCAACGACCGGCTTTTCCTTTGGTATCAAGAACATCCTCACCCCCTTGCAAAGCTCTATCTGTGAGACTATCTCCGCCTGCGAAGCCTTTCGATGGACAGTTTTATGCTTTCTTGCATCCTGGAAATGGCCTCCGCCAAGTCTCCAAGTTCGTCCTTGGACCTCACGTCCACTTCAGCATCCAGTTCCCCGACGCTGATCCGTTCTGCAATGTCCGTGAGCGTCTTTATCCTGCTTGCCAGCCTGTGGCCGTAAAGGGAAACCACCGCCGCGATCAAGAAAAGAGCGGCAGCCATGATGGCCATACTGGTGTTCCTTATGTTTGTTGTAACCTGTTGGGCCCTCTCCTCCAATTCCTTAAGAGGGCGTGTAAACTCATCCAGATACGTTGTGGCGGCAACCACGTACCTTGTTCCTTCAACGGGTTTACAAACCATGAATTTAGGCCGTATCCTTCCGTCCTTGTCCTTCCAATTATAATAGCCTTTTGAAGGCTTATTTCCCTTCACCCCGGTGAAAATCCTCCAAAAGCCCGCAAAATATTTTCCCAAGGGCTTCTTTAAGTTGCTCATGTCGATCCCGATTATCTTTGAATTCACGTGGGCCCAGGTGCGCCAGACACCGTCCTTGCCGGGGAGTTCATACAGGGCCGTATAGCCGGTCTCACCCACCCTTTGAACTGCAATCTTTTTGAACTCCTCATGATTATTGAACTCCTCCTTTTTGAGGTTTGGATGGGCCAAGAGATAAAGCTGCACTTGGGCTGCAACCGAGTCGGCCTTCTCAGCTATGATCTGTTCGGCCAAATTTTTCACTATGTGAGCGCTCTCATTGGTGATTAAGACCGACAGCTGCTTCACACCCCTGAGATGAAACAGGCCCGCTGCCGACATCAACAGAAGCGGTATCACGAAAAAAAGGATAAACATCTTGGCTCTCATTCCGAGCCTTCGTTGTGGAGTATCGGTAATCCCTGCCGGCCCCTGAGGCTTATTCACTTCCCTATTTTCATCTTGACTTATTTCGTCATCTCCAGCCTCTCCGGTCCCCGGGGGCGGATCAGTGCGCAATTGGGTGGTTTCTTCATCAGGTATGGGTGGAGGGATGTTCTCCTCCTTTTTTACGATGAAGACATGGTTGCACGCCTTGCATTTCACCTTGGCATGCCCCCCCTTGATCTTCGAGGGATCCACTTGATATTTCCGCCCACACTCCTCGCAAATCACTAACATCGCCTTTCACTCCTTATTTAAGGTCTGTATCTTAGCTAAAACAGGGTCAACAAATCCTGTTACCCGGCAAGAATCTATAAGGTCTTGATTCTTTCGAGCATGATCTTTTTAAAGGTCATCTGTTTCTCAGCCCTCTTTATCTGCCTTGCCAACATGGCGACCAGCTCTGCCGCATGTTTCTTGGGAAAGCTCTCCCGTCTATGCCCCAGATCTGAGATGGCATCATCGATCAAGAATTCGGCAATGGGGCCCACGGCCAAAGACAGTTCTCTTGAGAGCACCTTAAAAAAATCATTGTTCACCATGGAATCCGTATCCGGCAGAGGCTCGATTAAATTGAGCCTTAATAGCTTTTTCATGACGGGAACCAATTCCTCCGGCGCCATTCCTAAACGTGAGGCCACATCTCCAAAGTTTCGCTTGCCATCGAGTTCCAGCAGAACCTTGAGCATACTGCCGTCCATGGAAAACTCGCCCATCCCGTCTCCATGCACATGCCTAAACACCCTGTTTAACAGCTTCTTGGATACCTTTTTGGCCATGAAAGCCCCTCTCGACTCTTATTTTTGGCCCCCTGCCTGCTCAAGCATCGCCTTTAACTCTCCCCTGAAACGATCAAATTCCTCCCTGATCATCTCTCTTATAGACTCCAACAGGGAATCCGGAGCCTTGGCAGAGGCTGCCTTCCCGGCTTTTGGTTTTGTTGCCCTTTTGGGCGGAGCTGATTTGCGGCCGGCAGCCGCCTTTTTCTTGATTGTAGAGATCTTTTTCTTGAGTTTTTTAAACTTTTCCACCTGGGCCGCAAGGAGCTGCTTCTTCTCTTTAGCGGAGAGGGAATTGTCCTGAAGTGCCTTTTCAAATGCCTCGAATGTTGAAGTAACCAGCTTGATAGCTTCTGGATCTGCATTGCCCCTGTATTTGTCAATATAGCGGCCCAGGGAACTCAAAAGCTGCGCAAAGGGCAATAGCATGGGGTCTGCTTTGTGTTCCTTTTTTAACTGATCTG
>JAMOVZ010000202.1 GCA_027061865.1 Desulfobacterales bacterium | reverse complement strand
AAAACCTGTGAGGAACAGGTACCAGATATCTGAAGAGGATCTCTCTCTTATAAGGAATTGGGTTTATGAAAGCGGGATCCGCTGGGGTGTTGACGAGACTCAAAAGGAAAAAGAAGGCTTGCCTCCAATAAGAGAAAATACATGGTCTTTTGGCCTGGACCGCCTTCTTCTGGGCCACGCCTTGCCTGAAATAAATAGGCTCTTTAAGGAAATATTATCCTACGAAAAGGCAGCAATGATTGCCCCTGAACTGCTGGGAAAATTTTCTGCCTTTCTCAACACACTGTTCAATCATTTACGGAATTTAGAAGAAAAACGGACTCTTTCCAACTGGGCTCACAAACTGGGCTTGATCCTTGAAGGGCTCATGGCCCCTGACGAAGAGACGAATCTGGAATACGAAAAAGTGCGCGGCGTACTCGAAGAACTTTCTGGCTATGAGGCCCGGGGCTTCAACCGGGATGTGGGTCTGGAGGTTGTAGCGCAATTCTTAAAAGAAGAGCTGCAGGCCCAAGGATTTGGATTTGGATTCCTGGGAGGCGGGGTTACCTTCTGTGCCCTCGTGCCCATGAGAAGCATCCCATTCAAAGTAATATGCCTTGTGGGCATGAACTACGATACTTTTCCGCGCCAGGCCAAGCCCTTGCAATTCGATCTCATGGCCCAAAACCCAAGAAGGGGCGACAGATCAAAGCGGGATGACGACCGCTACCTCTTCCTGGAGGCAATTCTCTCTGCCAGAGACAAACTTTACATAAGTTATGTGGGCCAAAACCTGGAGGACAACTCCGCCATTCCCCCATCCGCCCTGGTAAGCGAGCTTATAGACTGTATTCAGGACGGCTTCGTGCCAGACCAAGATGGCTCCCACGGCCCAACCATAGTGGTGACACACAGGCTCCAGGGATTCAGCCCTGCCTATTTTTCGGATCAAAAGCCCTTTTTCTCTTACTCCCAAGAGAATTTGGAAGGGGCAAAGGCCTTGGCGGGACAGCAAACAGAAAGGCCCTTTGTGTCCGAAGAACTCCCTCTGCCATCAGAGACAGTCGAACCACTCATTGAAGATTTGGTGGAGTTTTTCAAGAACCCCTCGAAATACTTCCTAAAAAGGCGGTTGGGAATAAGGCTGCCTGCCGTTGAAGAAGCGGTTCAAGAAAAAGAGCCTTTATCTGTCGGGGGGCTCGAGGCTTATCACCTGGAACAATTCGCAGGCAAACAACTTGCAGCCTTAAAAGACAACGCCCTTGGACAAGATGACTATTTGGAGGAAATCTACCGTCTTTCCAGGGCGCGGGGAATGCTTCCCCATGGAAGCCTTGGCAAGGCTTCGCTTGCCAGGCGCGCAGCAGAGGTGGCTGATTTCCTCCAGAGGCTCTGCGACGAGCAGAAAGAAGACCCTCTGCCGCCCCTGGAAGTGGAGATTGCCCTTTCGGGCATTACCATACGTGGAAGGTTAGATAATATTTACCCCTCTTTTCTGTTAAGCCACAGATTGGGAAAAATCCGGGCAAAAGACAAGATTGCCACATGGGTTAAGCATCTAGTGATCAACACGGCGGCCCCTTCCGGATATCCTCACGCCTCGGTATTTATTGGCAAAGGCGAAAAACTAAGTTTACCCCCCGTTGACCGGGCACAAGAATTTCTTCAGGAATTGGCAGAACTCTTTGTCACAGGTCTCAGGCGGCCCCTTGCCTTCTTCCCTGAAACCTCGCTCACTTATGCCAGCAGAAGGCTTAAAGGCAAGAATCATCAGCAGGCATTGGCCATGGCCAGGGCTGCTTGGTTTGGAAGTGAACGCTTTAGGGGGGAGGGCCAGGACGAGTATTTCAATATCTGCTATGGAAGGGAAGATCCTTTTAATGAAGATTTCTGTGAGACAGCATTGAAGATCTGGCAGCCATTCCTTGAAATAGTGAATTAAAAATGAACCCTAAAGAGCTTGACATTCTGAATTGCCCCATCTCAGGAACCGTGATGGTGGAGGCAAGTGCAGGTACGGGAAAGACATATTCCCTTTCCTCCCTTTTTCTGAGGTTGCTATTTGAGCGGGGCCTGCATGTCTCAGAAATCCTGGTGGTCACCTTCACCAACCTTGCAACGGAAGAGCTAAGAGATAGAATAAGACACAAGCTGCGCCTGGCCCTCAAGGCCTTTGACAATGCCCTCAAAACCGATCTAGGGCCCTATTCAGAAGACCAATTCCTGGATTCTTTGTGCAGGCGATGGGGACCGGAAAAGATCCAAGATGCCCTTGAGATAACACAGGACGCGATCCGGGACTTTGATCAGGCATCCATCTATACCATCCACGGCTTCTGCCACAGGGTTCTTTATGAGAACGCCTTTGAGACTGGACAGCTCTTTGATTCAAGCCTTCTTACCTTTGAGGAAGAGCTAAGGATGGAGGTAATACTCGATTTTTACAGAACCCGCCTCTACACCATGCCAGTGGAATTGGCCCGTGTTTTAGGGCAAGAACTGACCCATGAGGTCCTCCTGAAGATCCTTTTCCACCGATACCACCATCCAGAGCTGGAGATCATCCCCAGCCCCCAAGCTCTTAAAATCCCCGATACCAGCAGGCTTAGGGCCCTATTTACTGAGCTGCGCAAGCGTTGGCCTCAGGAGCGTGAAGAGGCAAGAAAGCTGCTCATCTCTTGGCCCCTTAACGCTGCAGTTTATAAGAGAAAAAATTCGCCTGACAGGGTCCAGAAGGTGGATCAAATAATAAAAAGCATGGATCTTGCCCTGTGGCCTCCATGGCCGTTGCCGCCACTGCCTAGAGAGATTGAAAAGCTTTCGAGATCATACATCTTAAGCAAGGTGAATAAGGGCCACCAAATCGATCCCTCAGAGATCTTTGAGCTTTGCCAAGAACTCTGGGATGCAGGGAAAGAGGTGGAGGGGGAGATTCTAAAGCTGGTGCCGCTCTTAAAAGCAGAGTTCATAAATTTTGCCGTCCCAAGGCTCAATGCCATAAAACAAAGGCGGAATGTTCGAACCTTCAGCGATCTTATAGAGGCTGTTGACCGCGCCCTCCGCGGGCCAGGAGGCACACTGCTCAAGGCCTCGGTCACCTCCAGATACAAGGCCGCACTTATCGACGAGTTCCAGGACACTGATCCCCTTCAATACAGGATATTCAAGACCCTTTTTGATTCAAAGCAAAGGCCCTTGTTTCTCATTGGAGACCCCAAGCAATCTATTTATAGATTCAGGGGGGCAGAGATCTTTACATATCTGCAAGCTGCAAGAGAGGTCAAAAGCCAGTTCACCCTTACCCAAAACCACCGTTCGCACAAAGGACTGGTAAGGGCGGTGAACCGGATTTTTTCCCTCCAGCCTGAACCATTCGTGTTTAAAGAGATACGGTTTGCTCCTGGCACTGCCTCCAAAAAGGCGGAAAACCGTAAGCTCCAAATTGAAGGGAAGCCCACGCCTCCAATGAAAATATGGCTCATTGGAGAGGGCTATAAAAACAAGGGAAAGCTAGTAGAGCTCATAAGCCAGAAGGTAGCCTCTGAGATCCAACGGTTATTGTTGCTTGGAGAAAAGGGCCAAGCCACAATAGAAGGAAAGCCTGTAAAGAGTTCAGATTTTGCAGTGCTAGTGAAGACTAACTTCCAGGCCTTGGCGGTTCAGGAGAGACTCGCATCCATTGGGATTCATAGCGTAGTGTACGGCGGGCAAAGTGTTTGGAGCACGGCCGAAGCAAAAGAACTGGAAAGGCTTCTGTGGGCCGTGGCTGCGCCGGAGGATGAAGGGCTCTTGAGGGGAGCTCTTGCCACCACCATAGTTGGGGCCACGGCGGATCAACTTCACGATTTTTTTATAGGCCAGGGCTCTCCTGGAATCCAAGCAGACAAGTGGGAAAAAATACTCGAGCGCTTTAGGGGATACCGCGCCTTGTGGCAGGAACAAGGTTTCGTCGCAATGATGCAGCGCCTTATCAGCCGAGAAGGGATAAGGGCCAGATTGTTGAGCCTTCCTCAAGGGGAGCGGAGAATGACCAATCTGCTACATCTGGTTGAGCTAATCCAGCAGGGCGCAGCCCAGCGAAAGATGGGCATCTCAGGGCTCCTTAGATGGATGGGAGATCAAATACGGGGAGGGTCAATGGAAAGTGATGCAACGCTTCTGAGGCTTGAAAGCGATGAAGAAGCGGTCAGGATCCTTACCATTTACAAGAGCAAAGGGCTTGAGTTTCCGATCGTTTTCTGCCCCTTTGCCTGGGATTCACGCGATCCAGAGCAGCCTCTGCTCTTTCATCCCCAAGGGGATGAAAAGGTCTGTCTAGACCTGGGCTCGCCCGAGATCGGCCTGCATGCCCAAAAGGCCCGAAAAGAAGTCCTCAGCGAAGAGCTTCGGCTCCTTTACGTCGCACTTACCAGGGCCAAGAGCTGCTGCTATCTGGTCATTTGCCCTGATAAGCTATCCGGGCTATCAGCTCCCAATTACCTCTTCTCTCCTGCCAATCAAGACCCGGTGAATCCTAATTTTGAGGAATTCAGGAAGGCGATAGAACACCTTCTGGCTTCCCGCGAATTTGACTTTACCATCCCTCCCCAAGGCCTGGTATCCCCAGAAAAAGATCCTGACCAGCTTGAACAGAAGCTTCAGTGCAGGGTATTTAAGGGCGCGATCACAAAGGACTGGGCGATTACAAGTTTTTCGGCCTTGGCAGGCCGAAAGGGGGCACCCGAATTGCCAGGCTATGACAGTGTCTCCACATACGGGCTGGAACCTATCCCATGGGCGGAAAAAAGCGAAGAAAAGCAGTCCTTTCTTTACTTTCCCAGAGGCGGCAGGGCCGGCTCATTCATCCACAAGGTCTTGGAAGAGCTGGATTTTTCATCAATAGGGCCTGGGGCGGTGAAGGATATGGTAGAAAAGAGGCTTGAGGCATTTGGCTTTGAAAGAGAGTGGGAGGAGGCAGTCAGCCGGATGCTAGAAGACCTTGCAAGCACTCCGCTTGACCCTGCATGCCCTGGCCTTACCCTCAGCCAAATAGGAATGGATGAGCGCTTGAATGAGCTTGAATTCTTCTTCCCCCTGAAAAAAACCGATCCTCAAACCCTGGCCCATATGCTGGGCCTTGGCAGCAGCAAGATAGAAGAAAAGGCCGAACAGGGCCCTATTGGCAGGCTTACATTTTCGCCGGTGAAGGGGTTTATGAAGGGGTTTATTGACATGGTCTTCAGGTGGAAAGGACGTTTTTTCCTGGTTGACTGGAAGTCAAATTACCTCGGCCCCTTGCCTGAGGATTATGGGCAAGAGAGCCTCAGGGAGGTCATGGTTTCAGAGTTGTATGTACTCCAGTATCACATCTATGCCTTGGCGCTTCACCAGTATCTCAAGGCGAGGATCAGGGATTATGATTATTCCACACACTTTGGGGGTGTCTATTACGTATTCCTAAGGGGTATCAATAAAGACTGGGGCCCAGGAGCTGGAATATTCAGGGACCGGCCGGACAAGGCCCTCATGGAGGAAATGGCGAGGGCCATGATTGACTGTTCCACATAACAACCTATGGACTAGATGGACAGAAAACAGAAATGGATTTCGATGTAACTCAACTTATTCAAAAGGGGAGCTTTTCCCATATTGATATTGAATTCGGCCGTTTTTTGGGCCGCATCTCCGCATCATTCCAAGAGGAGGCATTTCTCGCAGGGGCCCTTGCAAGCAGGGCCGTGAGGGAAGGTGACGTTTGCCTGGATCTAGAGGAAATCTCAGGCAAGGAGTTCCAAGATCCTGAAACCGGCGAACTTATATGCAGGCTCCCTTCATTTGACCGGTGGCGAAATGCCCTTTTTGAGAGCGGAGTGGCGGGAAATCCCGGGGAGTTCACCCCGTTAGTGCTGGGAACTAAGAACAGGCTGTATCTTTACAGATACTGGCAACACGAACAGGATTTGGCAGACAGGCTCTCAGCCTTGGCAAACAGGTCCATCCATGGAACAAGTCCAGAAGCCCTCAGCCAAGGCCTTGGAAGGTTATTCGGTCCTCCTGGGAAGCAGGGGGTTAACTGGCAAAAACTGGGGGCTTTTGTTGCAGCGACCCGGTCTCTGGCCATAATTTCAGGGGGGCCGGGCACAGGAAAGACCACTACTATATCCAGGATCCTGGCCCTGATTGCCTATCTCCAAGGCGGGGAGAAGCCGAGGATTGCACTTGCCGCCCCCACTGGAAAGGCCGCATCCAGGCTGCAGGAGGCTGTGGAGCAATCAAAACAGACCATAGATCTCCCACAAGAAATCCTTGAGGCAATCCCAACCGAGGCCAAGACCATCCACAGGCTCCTTGGTGTGATAAGAGGTAAAGGAACTTTTAAGCATAACAGGGAGAATCCTCTCCCTTATGACATAGTGGTGGTTGACGAAGTATCGATGGTGGACCTGTCATTGATGGTGGCCCTCACATCCGCCATCCCAAAAAGGGGGCGCCTCATACTGCTTGGAGACCGGGACCAGCTGGCCTCGGTAGAGGCCGGCGCAGTTTTAGGGGACATATGTAAAAGGGGGCCCTCCGATCAATTCAGCCCGTCGCTGGCAGACGCATATTTCCAGGCCGCTGGTGAAAAGCTCCCCCCCCATCTCGTATCAAAGGGGGCCAATGCACTTGCCGACTGTGTGGTGCAGTTAAGGGAACATTTCAGGTTCGGCCCATCCACTGCCATTGGAAGGCTTTCAGGCCTCATAAACGAAGGCAAGGGGGAAGAGGCCCTGGAGATCCTTTCAGGGGCGGAGCATCCCTCCCATAACACTCTTTACGGCCCGGTAGAATGGGATCCACTGCCAGGGCCCCAGGCCCTGAAGGCTAAAGTCAGGGAGCTGGCACTTGGAATCTACGGGAGCTACCTGAAGGGAGGGGAGCCGGAGGAACTGCTTTCCTATCTCGAGGACTTTCGCATCCTTTGCGCTTTAAGGCAGGGGCCTTACGGGTCTTCAGGCATTAATGAGCTTGTTGAAACCCTCCTTGAACGGGCCGGCCTTATTGTGAAAAGAGGAAGGCATTATCACGGAAGGCCTATCCTGGTGACCCGCAATGATTATTATCTTTCCTTATACAATGGGGATGTGGGAGTGTTGGCCCAAACGCAATCAGGGCTTCGGGCCTTTTTTCTTACAGACAAAGATGGGCCGAGGAAGATAAGCCCCGCCAGGCTCCCCGAGCACGAAACCGCCTATGCCATGACAGTCCACAAGGCCCAGGGCTCTGAGTTTGATAATGTCCTCCTCATCTTACCATACAAATTGAGCCCTGTGGTGACCAGGGAACTGATCTATACCGCCATTACCCGCGCGAGGAAAGGGATTAAGATCTGGGCTCCACGCGGGGTCTTTCTAGCCGGAGTAGCCAAGCCAACCCGCAGGGCAAGCGGCCTCTCTGAGCTCCTTTATCCTCACTCCTAGGCTCCGTGGCAGAGGGGCCAGAAATTGTGTGATAATATCTTGACACAATGCATAAGTATTTAATAATAACACAAAATTAAATAAATCTTCCGTATTCTCAAAAAAGAGTGGCCTATGAAACGGATGTGATTAATTCTGGCTGTCCTTTTAATGGGATTTTTATCGCATGGGCCCCGTGAGCCCAACGCACTTAAAGGAGGTGGCCTGATCAACTAAGACGTGAAAAAAGGGGCATCCTTCCACATCCGGGGTTGCCCCTTTTTCTCTGGAATGGAGCAGGGGCATATTAACCAAAAAAGGAGTTCAGGTGCAGACAAAGGCTGAAGGGATTGTCAAATCCGCCCAGGAAAAGTTAAAGGCAGAAACCGAAGGGGAAAGGGAATACAGGCCCTTTGAATCCAAGCTCGTAACCGTGGTGGCCATTGGCTGGACCCTCTACCAGCTGGCTCTTCCCAGTGTCCTCATAGTAGATCAGA
>JAMOVZ010000201.1 GCA_027061865.1 Desulfobacterales bacterium | reverse complement strand
ACAGAGAGGGCAATTCACCTTGCTTTTGCCATGGCGATGGTTTTCCTTGTAAAACCGTTTGCCCGTACCCAGAAAAGGCTGCCCACGTGGTTCTCCACCACAAAGGGGATAGCACTCGCAGATTACTTATTCGCTGCTCTGGGTGCCTTTGCCGCACTTTACTTGGCCCTCGACTACGAAGGGATTGCCCTCAGGGCAGGGGTCCCCATTACAAGAGATCTGGTCATAGGAAGCATTCTTGTAATCCTTTTGCTGGAGGCCACCCGCAGGGTGGTAGGGCCTGCCCTTTCCATCATAGCGATCCTGTTTACCCTTTATGCCTTTCTTGGGCCATATTTGCCCGATGTCCTGGCCTACAAAGGAGTCAGCCTAACAAAGTATATAAGTAATATTTCTCTTTCCACTGAGGGCATATACGGGATCCCATTGGGGGTTTCATCAGCCATCGTGTTTCTATTTGTGCTGCTCGGTGCCTTCCTTGAGCGTGCGGGAGCGGGTGTGTTTTTTACCAGCCTTGCACTTTCCATCCTTGGCCCTTACAAGGGAGGTGCAGGAAAGGCCGCTGTGATGGCAAGCGCGGCAACGGGGCTGGTATCCGGATCAAGCATTGCAAATATCGTGACTACCGGGAACTTCACTATCCCGCTTATGAAAAAGATCGGATACCCCGCCAAGAAGGCCGCAGCCATTGAGGTGGCAGCAAGTACCGATGGCCAATTGATGCCCCCCATAATGGGGGCTGCCGCCTTTATCATAGCTGAGTATGTAAATGTGCCTTATGTTGAGGTAATAAAGGCCGCAGCCATCCCTGCCTTTGCCTCTTATTTCGGCCTTTTTTGCATCACCCACCTTGAGGCCTCAAAACTTGGAATAAAGGGATTGCCCAAAGACGAGGTCCCCAAATTCTGGAAGACCCTCAAACAAGGTATCCACTATACAATCCCTATTGTTGTATTGCTCATAGAGCTCATCTATTTCCGCCACTCTCCAGAGCTTGCCGCCTTCCGTTCCATAATCATCCTTTTTGCCGTCGTGTTTTACCAGGAGATTCGGAATGCCTTGGCCCAAGGAAAAGGCATCATGGTTGGGATAAAGAATACCCTTATTATCTTCAGGGACGGCATCGTGAGGGGATGCGGCAACATGATAGCTGTGGCCTTGGCATGTGCTGCGGCAGGCATCATCGTGGGAGTGGTAAATATGGGAATCGGTGGGATGATCTCCGCCGTGGTGGAGTATCTCTCCGGAGGAAACTTCTTTGTCCTGCTTTTGATCACGGCCTTTGCCTGCCTTGTGATCGGCATGGGGCTTCCCACCACCGCCACCTATATCGTCATGGCATCCCTTACAGCTCCCATCATAGTCAGCGTGGCTGAGGTCTACGGCTTCCTGGTCCCGCTGATGGCAGCACATCTGTTTTGCTTTTACTTCGGGATCCTGGCGGACGACACCCCTCCCGTGGGGCTCGCCGCCTATGCTGCCTCCGCCATTGCCCGCTCAGAGCCGATCCCCACCGGCATCCAGGGATTTCTCTACGACATCAGGACCTCTTTTATGGCCTTCATGTTTATGTTCAACCCGGAACTTCTCCTCCACGGCATCAACTCCTGGGGCTTGGCCTTGCTGATCTTCATTATGGCTTTAGTGGGGATGAGTGCATTTGAGTGCTGTGCCATGGGATGGGCCCTTACAAAGACACAAATCTACGAGATGCCTATCTTCCTCACGGCGGCATTCACGCTGCTTCATCCAGGAGGGACGGCATCCTTTTTCGGCGTGGATACGCAGTATAAGTATTACTTCTTTATCTTTGGCCTGGCTATGTACGCCTTGGCCCTCTCCATCCAAAGGCTGCGGATCAAGTTCTTTAACGCCCCCAGCGGGTGACCCTCTCCAATATTACCCGCTCCAACGCCGGAACAGGCTGTGGTTCAAGCCAAAATAGTCCAGCACTTTGCCGATGGTCTGGTTGATTATGTCATCAATGCTCCTTGGGCTATGATAAAAGGCAGGTATTGGGGGGAGGATGTGGGCTCCCATCCGGGCCGCATGCACCATTAGCTCTAAATGCCCTAGATGGAGAGGGGTCTCCCTCACCACCAGCACCAACTTCCGCCCCTCCTTCAAGGTCACATCAGCGGCCCTGACAAGAAGGTTAGTGGTATAGGAATTTGCTATTCCCGAAAGGGTCTTTATGGTGCAAGGGATAACCACCATGCCCATGGTAAGAAATGATCCGCTGGCAAGGGCTGCTCCAACGTCGCGATCGTCGTAAACTTCTGTAGCCAGATTCATTATTTCATCCACACTATGGTCGGTCTCGATCTGGATGTTTCGCTTGCCCGCCTCGGAAATTATGAGGTGCGTTTCAACATCAGCCTTTTTAAGCACCTCTAGCATTCTTATTCCATATATCACACCGGTAGCACCGGTTATCCCTACCACTAACCTTTGTTGCATGAAATTCTCCTT
>JAMOVZ010000200.1 GCA_027061865.1 Desulfobacterales bacterium | reverse complement strand
ATGAAGACCTGATAGCCGCTCTTTACCCCCACAAAGCCCACATCGATTATGTTGGCCCAGGAGCAACAAGCTGGGCAACCGGCAATGCCGACCTTGATTTTTCTGGCAATGGGTTCCCTGGCCAGTTTCTCCATGATGGTGTCGGAGAGCGAAAAGGTATCCTGCAAGGCCAGCTTGCAGTAGGGCTTTCCAACACAGACCCTTGGCTGGGAAAGATCGAGGGCGGTCTTTGCATAAAGGCCCGTGGCTGCAATGGCATCAAGGGCCTTTTTCCCAGCCTCTTCATCTTTAAGATCAAATATCATGAATTTTTGTGCTGTGGTGATGTGAACTCGACAGTTCAGTTCCTCCATCATGCTTGCAAGGGTCTTGAGATCTGCCGCTTCTGGGCATGCCCCCTTGGGGACCTCTACGAATATGGCAAAGGAACCGTCCTTTTGCGGAACAAGACCTGGTACAGATGCTTGAGCCATTTTTTATCCTCCTTCTTGTCTATAGAGCCGGAATTTTGAGTTTTTCTTATCACTTTATGTAATAGGCTCATTGACTAATATCAATAAAGGGTAGGATAGTGAAAAACTTTTGCAAGGGCCAAGGTTATTTATTAAGTTTCCAGAACCATGAAAACATGCCCCTCAAAAATCATACTACTTTTCATTGCAATCCTATTATTAGCGGGCTGTTCAATCTTTCCCCGAAACCAGTACCGTCCAGTGGAACAGGGTGATCACTGGCGAGTGCGGCTTACTAAGTTTGAATCTGGCTCAGATATAGTAACCAAGGGTGGTTTTCAACATCCTTATGAGTTTTCCCTTGTGAAACTCAATCGAATATTGGCTTCTATATATTATCAAGATACCGATGTTTTTGGTAATGCAGAGAAACATCGAGTCTTCACAAGCCACGTAAGGGCAACCTTATTAAAGCCACTACAGAAAGCCTTTAGTATGGCCAAACCCGACGAGGTGGTCGATTTTTCATTTATGATCAAAGAACCGATGCTTGTGATCTTTGTGAATGATCTTTTTACAAGCGGTATAATGTTTGTTAAGGACAATAAGTTAAATGTGGTCTTTAGAACAATAAACTTTAAAGGAATGGATTATTCAGAGGCACTGCATCAATTCGTTGGAGATCCTACAAGCCGTCCCCTGAGAGAAATGTGGACCTTGGTTCCCGGCCCTGGTCAGGAACTTAAAAAGGCTCCAAAGTCCTCCTTTTCTTTGTTTGAGCAGCCATATTATCCCAACTGGCTCATTATTGACCTAAATTATGAATATGAGCCTGCTCCTTTGACTAAAAGAAGGGAGCAGAGACCAGTTGAGGAAACTCTAACTCCTCAGAAGGAAGCACCAAAGATTCGCATTGAAAGGCCCCAGAGTATTCAGCCAGAACCTTACAGGCACAGTCCGTCCATAAGTACCATCGATGACCCAGAGGTAAGGCGCAAGCTTCAGATACTGAGGGAGCTTTACAACAGCGGCGAAATCAGCAGGGCCACCTATGAAAGGAAGAAGGAGGAGCTACTCTCCCCAAAGTAGAAAGGGGAGTTGGTTCAACTTCGGCAATTAGTAGGTAACCCTCAATATCTCGTCGAGGGTAGTTATACCCTTTAGCATCTTTGAGCAGGCATCGAATTTCAGGGTCCTCATCCCCTCCTTCAGTGCCTGCCTCTTTATTTCTCCTTCGGAACGCTTGTCGTGTATCATGTCCTTGATCGTCTTTGAGACCGAGAGCACCTCATATATGCCAATCCTGCCGAAGTAGCCTGTTTTCCGACAAGTGTTGCACCCCTTGCCGTAATATACCCGGGCCTTTTCCTGATTCAGCTTGCAGCCAAAGGGCTCGAGTTCCTTTGAGGAAATCCATGTCTTGCTCTTGCACTCGGGGCATATAGTGCGCACAAGCCTTTGTGCCACGACCCCAATGAGGGTGGAGGCTATGAGATAGGGCTCGAGTCCAAGGTCCTTGAGGCGGGTCACTGCTCCGGCGGCATCGTTGGTGTGAAGGGTCGAGAAGACGAGGTGGCCAGTCAGGGAGGCCTGGACAGCATAGCGGGCAGTCTCTGCGTCCCTTATCTCGCCTATCATCACGATGTCTGGGTCCTGCCTCAGAATATTTCTCAGAATGGTTGAGAAGGTAACGTCTATCTGGGGTTGCACTGCAATCTGGTTAAAGTCCTCATAGACCATCTCGATGGGGTCTTCTACGGTTACGATATTTACGTCTGGGCTGCTCAGGTATCTGAGGGTTGAGTAGAGGGTGGTGGATTTTCCCGAGCCGGTCGGGCCTGTCATGAGTATCATGCCATTTGTGTTTTGCAGGAATTTTTTGTAGGTGGCAAAGTCGCTCTCTGAAAATCCAAGCCTATCGAGGTCGCTCATTAAAATTTCAGCGCTTTGGAGCCTCAACACCACCTTTTCCCCGAAGGCCACTGGCACCGTTGACACTCGCACCTCTGCATCTTGGTCCTTCCATGAAAGCTTTATCCTTCCATCCTGGGGGCGCCTCTTCTCTGCTATGTCCAGTCTGGACAGGGCTTTTATCCTCGTGCAGAGTGCTTCATGGACGACTCTTGGAAGTCTGTAAATGGTGTGGAGCACCCCATCGATCCTGAATCTGACAACAGATTC
>JAMOVZ010000199.1 GCA_027061865.1 Desulfobacterales bacterium | reverse complement strand
CCATCATTATTGAAAAAGAGAATGAGCTGGGTGGCTTTGTAGCCAAGATGAAAAAGCAGTTAGAGGTAGGTCATCCTTACCGTAACCTTCAGGAGCCCATCGTCAAAAAGCTCATCGAAGAAGTCCAGTCTAACGACAAGATTAAAGTCATCACTGGGGCCACAGTAGAAAAGATTGCCGGTGCCCCTGGATTTTTTGATGTTACTTACAAACAAGGTGGCTCCGAAGAGACCATCCGTATTGGTACCATTGTTGTGGCTACAGGTTGGAAGCCTTACGACGCGAGCAAGTTAGAGGAACCCTATGGCTATGGGAAGTTCCCCGATGTGGTGACTAATATTCAGTTTGAAGAGATGTTGGCCAAGGGGGACTTGAAAAGGCCCTCTGATGGTTCTCCCGTCAAGAGTGTGGCCTTTATCCAGTGCGCCGGTCAAAGAGATCCGGATCATCTCCCATATTGTTCTGGGGTCTGCTGTTTGGCCTCTCTCAAACAGGCTAAGCTCTTACGAGAGATGGATGATGAGGCGAAGGCTTACATCTTCTATAAAGATATGCGCACCATGGGGATTTATGAGAATTTCTATCAGAGCCTCCAGGATGATCCTGGCGTCTTTTTGACCAAGGCCGAGTTCAAATCCATTAATCAGGCGGATGACGGCAAATTGGTAGTAGAGGTAGATCAAACCCTCTTAGGTGAAGATCTTGCTGTTCCAGTAGATCTTGTTGTGTTGGCTACGGGAATGGTTCCCACCACAGCCGATGATCCCATCATTCCTCTGGAATATCGTCAGGGGCCGGGCTTCCCCGAATTAGAGCTTTTCTATGGCTATGCAGATTCTAATTACATCTGTTTCCCCTATGAAACCAGGCGGACGGGCATTTATACCGCTGGGTGCGTGCATCAGCCTATGACCATTGGCCAAGCCATGGAAGATGCTACTGGCGCGGCCTTAAAGGCGATTCAGTGTCTCAAGGCTATTGAAGCTGGGCACGCGGTTCATCCCCGTACTTGGGATTATGCTTACCCTGAATTCAACTTCAAGCGCTGTACCCAATGTAAACGTTGTACGGAAGAATGTCCCTTCGGGGCCCTTGATGATGATCCTAAAGGTACACCGATGCCTAATCCTACCCGTTGTCGTCGCTGTGGGACTTGTTTTGGGGCCTGTCCGGAACGTGTGATCGGCTTTAAGGACTATAACATCGACATGGTCAGCTCGATGATTAAGGCCTGTGAAATGCCAGAGCCTGATTATGGTCTGTTCCGGGTAATAGCTTTTGTCTGTGAAAACGATGCCTTGCCTGCCCTCGATATGGCAGCCTATCATCGGGCAAATCTGCCGCTTTCTATCCGCTTCATCCCGGTTCGATGCCTGGGTGCGGTAAACGTAGCTTGGGTGCGTGACGCGATGAGTGGTGGTTGGGATGGTGTTCTAATGCTGGGTTGTAAATATGGTGAAAATTATCAATGTCACTTTGTGAAAGGTAGTGAACTGGCTAACCGCCGTATGGAAAACGTAGCAGAGACCTTGCAGCAGTTAGCTCTTGAGTCTGAACGTGTGGTGCTCCACGTGATCGCGATTGACGAATATGACAAAGTGCCAGTGGTCTTGAAGGAGTTCCAGGAGACCTTAGAAGGTATTGGTGAAAGCCCCTTCAAAGGCTGGTAAGGAGGGAATGCATATGCCTACCTACGTCGAACCGGATCTTAAATTTGTCAAGGGTGTTATTGCGTCTGGGGGAGACACCCTCAAGCGGTGCTATCAATGTGCCACTTGTGCGGTTGTCTGCCCCTTGTCCACGGATGAGCGGCCTTTTCCGCGGAAACAAATGATTTTAGCCCAATGGGGGATGGCGGATCGGATCGCCAAAGATCCCTCCATTTGGCTGTGTCACCAATGTAGTGACTGTACGGCCTACTGTCCGCGGGGAGCGAGGCCCGGTGATGTCTTGGCTGCCATCAGGGCAATGGCTATTAGGGAGTATGCCGAGCCCAAGTTCCTTTGGTCCCTCTATAATAGTCTAGGGGGGCTGATTGTCCTTTTTGGACTAGCGATTTCAGTGATCGTGGCGGCCATTCTCATCGCCAATAAAGGAGTTCCTCATTTAGAGACTCCGGTAAGGTTCTCTCATGGTCTTTTTCATGGTTTCCTGCCGGTGGCCTTTGTAGATGCTATTTTTCTCCCGGTAGTTGGCTTTGCGGCCCTGATCTCGATCCGCGGGATCTCCAAGATGTGGCAACAGCTCATGGAAGGGGTAAAGATCCCGGAGGCATATAAGGCCACCACGGGAGAAATGATTTCTAATTATATTATCCCTACTGTAAAAGAAATTTTGGCTCATGAACGCTTTAAGAAGTGTGGAGTCAATTTTAACCGCTTCACGGGGCACCGTTTTGTCCTCTGGGCCTTTATCATCCTCTTTATTGTTACCAACATCGTCTTCGTGGGAGCGGATTTCTTGGGCTTCCATACTCCTTGGCCTCTCTGGAATCCAGTAAAGATATTTGCCAACATCGGAGCAGTTATCCTTATTTACGGAACCATCCTGCTGATTCAGAATCGGAAGGCCCGCGAAGCCGAAGGGAATATGAAAGGTTCCTATGCGGATTGGTTCCTCCTTTATCTAATTCTCTT
>JAMOVZ010000198.1 GCA_027061865.1 Desulfobacterales bacterium | reverse complement strand
GTATTATTTCGAATCTGCGCACCGAGATTACAGGCGGCCCAAAGGCGGCCACAGCCGCAATCTTTATGCCCATGGAGACCAGGATCTCCACAGGGTGGAACCTGAGCCCGGTCGTTACATCGATGTCCAGGTCTGCATGGTGCATCATGTGGAATCGCCACAACAGGGGAACTGCATGGAACATGAGGTGCTGGAGATAGATGACCATATCCAAAAAAAGGATCCCAGCTAAGACCGAGAGCCAATAAGGAAGCTGGAGGTTGTTGAGCAGCCCCCACCCGCTTTGCTGGGCAGCAACGGCCGTCTTTATGGCAACGGCCGGCATAAGAATCCTGACCATGATGTTATCAAGGGCAATTATGCTCAAATTATTGAACCATCTTTCAGCCTTGGGTACAGTGAGTTTTCTCTTGGGTGCAATGGTCTCCCAAAGGGCCATGATCAAGAACACGGCCATGAAAACGCCCAGGCGATAGATGATTTCTGATTCCATGAACTACATCCTCCCACCAGCCTATTATTAAAATCTACAAGTTTCCCACCACCTGTTCAATATAATTCCTGGTCATTAGAAAAGACGAGAAAATAACCGCTTAAAATGAGATGATCTCTTGTCAGTTGACATGTGAACCGGTTGCTTGTATATTTGAATATATACTCAGATATTTACCTCATAGGCGGGTGACCTTTTATGGGACGGCCAAAACAAAAACACACAGAAAAGAACGAAACTTGTAGCGTAAGGGTTGTTCACCTTGAAAGGGTTGCAAAGGCGCGTGATGAGGCCATATCCCGGAGGGAGGCCGAGAGGTTGGCACTCACGTACAAGGCCCTGGGGGATCCCACAAGGCTTAGGATGCTCATGGCATTGGCAGGAGGGGAGATGTGCGTGTGTGACCTTGCAGCATTCCTGGGGCTTACCGAATCAGCCATATCGCATCACTTGAGGAGGCTCAAGGACCTGGCCCTGGTCAAGTCACGCAGGGAGGGCCAAGTCCTGTATTACAGCCTGGATGATGAGCACGTATCAGAACTTCTCAACATAGGCATTGAACATGTAAGGGAGTAAGGTTTGATTGAGACGATTCTGAATTTCGTGTATCAGGCGATGGGTTCAGCATGGAATCTTTTGCTGGACTCATCTGTATATATCCTATTCGGCCTGATGGTTAGCGGCGCATTCCGTGTGTTGCTCAACCCAGGCTCTGTGGCAAGGCATTTGTCCAACGGCCCTGTGAAATCTGTGATCAAGAGTTCTTTACTTGGAATACCGCTTCCCCTCTGCTCTTGCGGCGTATTACCCGCTGCCATGTCACTCAAAAAGCAAGGCGCAAGCCGTGGCGCTGCCACTGCATTCCTGATCTCAACACCAGAGTCGGGCATTGATTCCATCGCCATAAGTTATGCTTTGCTGGACCCCATAATGACTGTTGCCAGACCCATTTGCGCATTTATTACTGCTACCGTGGCAGGTATAATAGAAAATCTATTTGGGAAAAAGGAAACTCTTAAGGAAGCCGCCCCTGACCTTACCTGCCCCGTGGATGCCTGCTGTGACGGGACCGACTGTGAGCCCAAAGAGCACTCCCGTCACCACAGTCTCTTTGAAAAGATAAGGGTGGGGCTCAAATATGCCTTTACAGATTTGTGGGCGGATATGGCAGGATGGTTTTTCTTGGGCCTCCTCCTTGCCGGATTGATTACAGGGCTTATTCCCCAAGAGCTTTTGGAAGGTTATTTGGGCGGCGGCATCTATTCCATGCTGATCATGCTGGCCCTCGGCATCCCTATCTACATATGCGCCACCGCCTCCACTCCAATAGCCGCGGCGTTGATACTCAAAGGGGTAAGCCCGGGCGCCGCCTTGGTGTTTCTGCTGGCAGGGCCGGCCACTAATATAACTTCCCTTACCGTAATTTTCGGCATGCTCGGAAAAAGAAGCACCCTTCTATACTTCGCAATACTCTCTCTTCTCTCGTTAACATTCGGACTGGCGGTTGACTCCATCTATGAAGCCCTTTCCCTGTCTCCCCAGGCATCCATTGGTGAGGCGGCAGCGCTGATTCCCTATTGGCTAAAGGTTGGAGGGGCCATAGTGCTCATCCTAATTTCCATCAAGCCGTTAGGAAAGAGGCTCCTCAAACACCTTGGCATCCAATCAAAGACCGGGAAGGTTTGCCTGGACGCCACAGGAAAACAGGAAGCAATAACCACAAAAAAGGCAGACTGCCTGGCCCCGACATGAGAGTGCCCGCACTAGGCACCCTGGTCCAGGGATGGCTGTTATCCCGTACTAACCTTCATTCCACAAGTAAGATTCAAGAGGCCAGTCCCAAGCTTTTGTATCACCGCCATCTCCTTATGGACTGTTAACCGGGCCCGCATAGTAGAGGCCCTGATGCCCGAGGGCCTGACCGTCAATCCATCTTTCCTTGACTCAATTTGACCTTCCCCTTCACTTTTATGAGAGTTAATGTTACCCATTGGCTATTCAAGACTCTCTGTTTTGCTCTCGGCCGGAGGCATGGAAGTTCTGGCCGATTAATATGGAATCCTTATAAAGAAGCAGCCATTGCTGTGGAGAGACGATTATGGGACTTCCTCTATTGATAGGCATCTGTTTGGCTGGCTTTTTGT
>JAMOVZ010000197.1 GCA_027061865.1 Desulfobacterales bacterium | reverse complement strand
AGCACCTTCAGCACATGCTGGCACACACTGCCCACATCCGTCACACAATTCTTCATCTATCTCTATTATTTTTCTTTTGACTTTCATGGCTTCCTCCTCAACAGGACCTCTTTGGCTAGACTCTTCCCGCTTTCCGTCAGAAAGGCCTTTTCAATAACCTTTTCAAGCTTTTCTGTATTGCTTTCTCCTGCTGCCTTTTCCTGCTTTTCCTCCAGGTTTACGATCATGTCGGCATCATAGACCGACTTGAACTCAGGACTCTCCTCGTCCCTCGGATGGTGATGGTGCCCTACGATGTCGCAAACCTCATCGATGAGCCCGGCATTGGCCCCCAGCTTGTTTAAAATCTCCCTTGCAACAGGGGGCCCCTCTTGTTCTTGATATTTGGCTTCTGTGCTTTGATGCTTCCGCTCAGCCTCCTTGATGCCAATATCATGAAGATATGCGGCAGCTAGAACCACTGCCAGGTTGGCCCCTTCCTCCCTTCCAATCCGCTCTGCATATCTGGCAACTTTGGTGGCATGGCCAATGCGTTTGAAATCTCGGCCAAAATAACGCTTCATCTCGATTGCAACCCTGTCCTTTAAAAGGTCCTCTTTTTGGGCGAGCAGCTCCGGGGGCAAATTCCCTATGCACTGCTCAGCATATTGGCAATATGAGGCACAACCAAAATCCAGCGATGGGTTGAGGAAGCGGTGGCCGCATGAAGGACACTTCCTGGTGGGATCATCCTTGAAAAACTCCACTTCCTTGCCGCACTTGGGGCACTTTACTTCAAAAATGGCCCCCGGCTTCCAATATTGCATGTCTTGGCCAGGACACTTCATTCTTAACCCTCCATAAAGTCAAGGTGGGGGAGCAGGGGCTTTAAGCAAATGCCCCTGCCCGGAACATTTTTATCTACTTTCCAGCCATGATGGCTTGGACATCTTCCTCCACAGTGCCGATAGGCTTGATGTCGAATTTATCAACCAGCACCTTGGCCACATTGGGTGATAGAAAGGCGGGCAATGTTGGGCCGAGCCTGATCCCTTTCACCCCTAGGGCCAGCAGTGCCAATAGCACCGCCACAGCCTTCTGCTCATACCAGCCTATGTCAAAGGAAAGTGGAAGCTGGTTTATGTCATCCAGCCCAAAGACCTCTTTCAGCTTCAGTGCGATTACGGCCAGGGAATAGCAGTCATTGCACTGTCCAGCGTCCAGCACCCTGGGTATACCGCCGATGTCGCCAAGATCCAGCTTGTTATAGCGATACTTGGCGCATCCTGCCGTCAATATCACGGCTTCCTTTGGGAGGGCCTTGGCGACTTCTGTGAAGTACTCCCTGCTCTTGTGGCGCCCATCGCAACCAGCCATCACCACGAAGCGCTTTATGGCCCCTGATTTGACTGCATCCACCACCTTGTCGGCGAGGGCAAGCACCTGGTTGTGAGCAAACCCCCCGACAATCTTTCCGTTCTCGATTTCCACGGGAGGTTTACACTTCTTGGCAAGCTCAATGACCTCAGAGAAGTCTTTGCTCCCCCCCTTTGGCCTGTCAGGTATATGCTTTGCACCGGGATAATTGACAACACCGGTGGTAAAGAGCCTGTCAAGATAAGTGTTGTCCTTCTTGAGGGGCACCAGGCAATTTGTGGTCAGGATGATGGGGCCATTGAAAGACTCAAATTCCTTGTTCTGTTTCCACCAGGAATTGCCGTAATTGCCCACAAAATGGTCATATTTCTTGAAGGCTGGATAATAGTTGGCCGGCAGCATCTCACCATGGGTATAAACATCAACGCCTGTGCCTTTGGTCTGCTCCAGTAGCTCCTCCATGTCCTTCAAGTCATGCCCGCTGATGAGAATGCCAGGCCTGTTCCCGACCCCAATATTGACCTCAGTAATCTCAGGGTGCCCATAGGCGGAGGTGTTGGCCTCGTCCAGCAAGGCCATGGTGGTCACAGCCATATCGCCAGCCTTGAGGACCATTCCGATCATTTCGTCGACCGATAGGTCCTTGGTGGTTGAAGCCAGGGCCTCTAACAAGAAACCATATATTTCCTCTTTTTCATGACCCAAGATGGCAGCATGGTCGGCATAGGCTGCGATACCCTTACATCCAATGATCAAAAGCTCTCTCAGAGAGCGCACATCTTCGTCTTTGGTAGCAGTGATCCTTAAGTCATCTGACATTGCCTTGTCGAGTATCTCTTGATCATCCATGGAATACCAAGTGGCACACTCTGGAAGGCTTTCGGCAATCTCCTTTCCGTACTTCTCCCGCAGGCCTTCTCTAATCTGGAGGGCCTTCTTGATCATCTCTGTTATCTTGTTATCATCCCATGCCACATTGGTAATCGTGGTAAAAAGCCCTTCACACACGAAGCGGCCCACATTGCTGTCAACCTCTCCGCGCTCTTTTGCCTTCTCGCCATAAATGGCAATCCCTTTCAGGATCCATATCAATAGATCCTGAAGGTCTGCCGTTTCCTCCGGCTTTCCACAAACCCCTTTTACTGTACATCCTTGATTCTTTGCTGTCTCTTGACACTGAAAACAAAACATAGTTTTTCTCCCCCTTTCTAATCCTTTTGATTAATTAATGATGCCTAAAAACTTAACCCCATTATAGCCCCTACATTCAATCATTAACTT
>JAMOVZ010000196.1 GCA_027061865.1 Desulfobacterales bacterium | reverse complement strand
CTGCAAAGTGTTTGTCATAGCCGTGCTTGATCATAGGGGTAAGAAGTATGAGCCCTACTGCCGCGGTGGTCGCTGGTCCCGAGCCTGACAATGCTCCCCAGAACATGCAAGTGAGCACTGCTACCATTGCAAGGCCTCCAACGGCCCTGCCCACTATCAATTCGAAAAAGCGGGAGATCTTGGCCGCTAGGCCTGCCTTGTCCAGGATCACTCCTGCAAGCACGAAGAAGGGGATGGCAAGCAATGGAAATTTGGCAATGCCTGTTGAAAAATTTACTCCTAACATGCCTATGCCCAGATCAAATTGATATATGGTCACCACGGCAGATATGCCAAGCGAGATCCCTATGGGCACCCCCAGCGCCATCAAAATCAGAAAAAGCAAGGATATAAGGAGAATATCCATTAGTTTTCTGCCTCGCGTTCAAGTTCAGCAATCTTATGAGAGGCCTCCCGGTAAACACCAATAAAGACAAACACAGAGAATATTGGCACTCCGGCGTAGTAAATCCACACAGGGATGCCCAAGGCCGCGGAACTTGCCTGAAATTGTGCGATTTCGTTATAAATGGCTTTGATCATATAAAAATCCACCATAATAAAAAGCAGTGAACTTAAGGTGGCGCTCAAAAGAATGGAAAACTTTTTCATCCCTTTAGGAAACACATTGTAAAGGGTCACCATGCCTAGGTGCCCACCCCGCTCAAAGGCGATGCCACCGCCAATCACAGTGAGCCAGACAAAGAGATTTATGGTGATCTCTTCAGTTGCAGCAAAGGAAAAATGAAACAGATATCGGCTCAGCACGTTTACAAAGGCGATGGCGGCCATGGTGAAGAGGAATATGGCTGCTAGCCAATAGTCGATCCTGATATGCTCTTTTGAGTTTTTCATCTGCACACAGCCTCACAATCCTATTGTCCTGATCGATTTTGGCCCCCTTTTGTTCCCATCCCATAGCAGTGGCTCAAAAGGGGGCATAAGCAGCTCTATTTTCCCATATCGGCAAGGGCTTTCTTGTAAATGTCTTCCCCTATCTTCGGCACCCACTTGTCATAGAGGGGGCGGGTGGCCTTGATGAAGGCCTCTCTGTCTTGATCCGAGAGGAATGTAATGGTCATGCCTTTGTCCTTCAGGTATTTGACAGGGTCAGGAATCTTCATAGTGTAATTGAATTCGTTTTTGAGGATATTAATGGACTTTTCACCATCCAGCCCGGCCCTGCACAATGCCTTTTCAAACCTACCAGCCTCGATGGCGGCCTCACGGATTGCCTTCTGGATATCCTTGGGAAAAGAGTTCCACTGTTTCTTGTTCCAATAAAATACCACTGGATCAACAAGGTAGTTCCAGAAAGTTGCATATTTGTGGTACTGCCAAATCTTTACAGGGATAAGGACGCTAACCGGGTTTTCCTGACCGTCAACTACGCCCTGTTGAAACGCTGGAACGGCATCTGCCCAATTCATGTTGACCGGGTCTGCTCCCAGTTTCCGGAAGATATCGATAAATATAGGGCTGCCAACCACCCGGAATTTCAACCCCCTGAGATCCTTTGGCCTGCGTATTATCTTCTTGCTGTTGGTAAGCTGCCTGAAACCGTTTTCAGCCCATGCAAGTCCCACCACACCCTTTTTCTCTAAAGCCGCAAAAATGGCCTTGCCTGTCCGGCCGTATTCCATCTTGTCAAGATTCTCATAGTTGTTGATAAAGAAAGGGAGAGAGAAGATATTGCACTCGGGAAATACAGGTGAGATATTGATAGTAGACTCCATTGCGCAGTCTATAACCCCATTTGCAACCATCTGCGCGGATTTAAGCTGAGCCCCTTTGAGCAAAGAACTTCTCCAGTAGGGCTTGATATTTATTTGCCCATTTGTTTTTTTCTTCACAAGTTCAACAAATTTAAGGGCCCCTTGCCCCCAGTAAAAGGCAGGGGTTACCACCACTGTCATCTTGTATTCTTTCTTAAATTTTCCCGCTTGCACTGGCGCCGAAAACCCGATAAACAGTGCCAAAGCTAAGGCGATTACAAGAATTCCTTTTATTCCCGATGGTTGCTTCTCCATTGCCGTATTCCTCCTTGATTACTTGATTAAAGGTGTGAGAATCAGAAATATATCGCACCACACAACTGAATTTACTCCCACCCCCTTTCGCCTTTGGGGTCTACTATTCCAGGTCAAGTAGTTTCTTGTGTGTTCGCCTTCTTCCCTTTAAAGGGAGCTCATTATGTTCAAATGTGCCGGTCCAGCGACCTGGTATGAGGTGAACGTGCAAGGATTTTGCTGGTTTCTTTCCCACACTGACTCCTCTGTGGCGAACATTTCCATTCCAATAGGCCGCATTCCCCTTTTTCAGAATAAAGTCCCTGCCATCCAGGGTCAGTTTTATCTTCCCCTCTAAGACATACATGAACTCCTGGCCGTCATGGACCCTGTCCTCGACTTCACCCTCCTTACCAACGTAGGTAACGATGGCTGGCTCCATGAATGGATTTTTCATGCCTTCTGCCAAAAGCTCCAGTTCGTATGCCAAGGCCCCTTTGGGGCCGGTTCTGGAAACCACGATGCGGCGCCTGCCAGGATAGGTTACGATGTAATTTGTGCCTTCATCTTCCTGAAAAAAGTATCCGATTTG
>JAMOVZ010000195.1 GCA_027061865.1 Desulfobacterales bacterium | reverse complement strand
ACTTGAGGTACTTCATCTCAGGGGCAAAGGAATGCCCCCTAAAACAAAACAGGATAACCATACCTGCAGACCTCAGGGAGATAGCAGGGCTTCACAAGGAAGTTGTGCTTGTAGGCAGCTTAAAGCGTTTCGAGATCTGGGACAAGGAGAGGTGGGAGGAGATATTTGAGAGGGCGAGGGATCGCTTCCCTATGGCAAGTCAAAAGTTAAGGGAATTCGGCATATGAAAGGGGCCCCCGGCTCGTGGAATTCCATGAACCAGTTCTCGTAGAAGAAGTCCTGGAAGCCCTTTCAATAGACCCGCATGGGATTTACGTGGACGCCACCCTTGGCACAGGGGGGCATAGCTCAAGGATACTTAAACGCCTTGGGGCCTCAGGGCTCCTGATAGGGCTCGATGTTGATCCCCTGGCCTTGGAGCGGGCGGGTCAGAGACTTAGCGGGGCGGAGGCGCGGGTGGAGGTGGTGAGGTCCAGCTATGCTGACCTCGATCTGGTGCTTGAAAGATTGGGCATCAAGAGGGTTCAGGGCGTGTTGCTGGATCTGGGAATCTCTTCGTATCAGTTGGAAGCTTCGGGAAGGGGGTTTAGCTTTAGCAGGGATGAACCACTGGATATGCGGATGGATCCCGACAGGGCGGCTACGGCCGCACAGCTCGTAAACACACTTTCGGAGAGAGAACTGGCTGACATTTTAAAAAAATTCGGTGAAGAGCCGAGAGCCAAATCCATTGCAAGGGCCATAGTGAAAGAGAGGAAAAGGGAGCCAATCCGCACTACTTTCCAGTTGGTGAAGATCATTGAATCGCATTCCCCCCCCCGAGGGGCACTTGGAAAGCATCCGGCCACCCGCGCTTTCCAGGCCCTGAGAATCGCTACAAACAGAGAACTGGAAAATCTGAACAGTTTCTTGGAGAAAATCCCCGGACTTATAGAAAAGGGGGGAAGGCTTGTGATCCTCTCATACCATTCCCTGGAGCACAGGATGGTAAAGCGGGCCATGGTGGAATGGGAAAAGGAGTGCACGTGTCCAAAGGATTTTCCCCACTGCGTGTGTGACAAGGAGGTGCTCTTTAAAAGGGTAAACAAGAGGGCCATTATGCCTGCGGATCGCGAAATAAAGAGAAATCCCAGGGCCAGGAGTGCGCAACTCAGGGCTGCAGAGAGGGTATAGCCATGAGAAAAAGAGATTCGGTCAAGGGGATGATGAGGGCGCGGAACATGCCCACAGGTGTGAGGGTCTCAAATGTCAGGGTAAAGAAAAAGCGGTTTAGCCTAAGCACTGGCCAGGTTTTCTTAATAGTGGTTTTGTTGTTGGTGTTCATGGGAAGCGGGATAGGCTTTGTTTGGTCAAATTTTGAAAGCACCCAAATGGGATATGATATCACTCAATTAAAAGAAAAGGAGCGCAGGCTCAGGGACTTGAACAAAAAGCTGAAACTGGAACTCGCATATTTAAAATCCCCACAGAATCTAGAGGCTATGGCCATAAAAAGGTTGGGCATGGTACAGCCCAGGCCCGAGCAGATCGTCATCTTGCCATGAGGACAAAGGACAAGAAATGGATCCGCTTCAGAATGATATTGGTGGGGGCTGTCCTGTTTGCGGGCCTCTCAGGGATTCTAGTGCGGGCCTACCAGTTTCAGGTGCTGGAGAGAGAGCCTCTCAAGGCTCTTGCAAGGTCATACTACACGGCTGTAGCAAAGCTTCCTCCAACCAGGGGAGCCATACTTGACCGCCAAGGCCATGAGCTGGCCGTAAGCGTAGAGGTGGCCTCTGTATATGCCCACCCCAACCAAATAGAGCACAAGGAATCAACTGCCAAGGCCCTGGCACGCGCCCTGGGCCTCAAGGCCTGGAAAGTTGAAAGGCAACTCAGGTCGCCCCGTTCTTTTGTGTGGATAAAGCGGAAAGTGGAAACTGCCAAGGCCGAGGGGATAGCAAGGCTCAAGCTGCGAGGGGTAGGGGTGGAAAGGGACACCAAGCGCTACTATCCAGGCCGGGAATTGGCAGGTCACGTGTTGGGCTTTGTGGGGGTGGATAACGAAGGGCTGGAAGGGATCGAGAAGCGATATGATCGGCTTTTGAGGGGTGCGGAGACCCACCTCATTCTGATGAAGGATGCAAGAGGACGCCCCTTTTTGGAAAAATACAAAGGCCCGAAGCAGGAGCCTCATACCCTGGTCCTGACCATTGATAAAGATATTCAATACAGAGCCCAGAAGGCATTAAGAGAGGCAGTGAGAAAGAGCAGGGCCAAGAGCGGGATCTGCATAGTAATGGATGTGAAGACAGGCAGAATATTGGCGATGGCGGTGGCGCCTGAGTTCAATCCAAACGCCTTTTATGAATACAAACCCCACATGTGGCGGAACAGGGCTGTAACAGACGCCTTTGAACCTGGCTCCACCCTAAAGGCATTTCTGCTGGCCGCATGTGTCCAAGAGGATGTTCTATCACCCTATACACGCTTCTATTGTGAGGATGGGGCCCTCGAGATATATGGCCACACCATAAACGACACCCATAAGCACAAATTTCTCACTGTTTCTGATATAATTTCTCTTTCAAGCAACATTGGAGCCATAAAGATGGGGCTCAGCTTGGGATACGATAAGTTTTATGAGTATTTGAAGAAATTCGGGT
>JAMOVZ010000194.1 GCA_027061865.1 Desulfobacterales bacterium | reverse complement strand
TAAGATGTAACAAGCAGAAGGCGGGATCCCAAGGCCCAAGAACACCCCGATCAGGAAGCCCATTCCAATGAGTGCCAGCACGTGAAACTCTCCTATGCTTGCCAAAAGCCCCATCAATTTAATCATCCAGCCGCTAACTACGAATAGGTTTATCATGACTCCCAGCATTGCGAGCAGGAGGACCAGCGGGGCAGTAACCGCTGCAAACCCTTCCATCGCCCCCCTGAAGCATCTTACCCACTCTTTGAGCTTGTCCCAAAGAGTTCCGGGGTGCATATAAAGACGGAGAAGGGAAGAGGTTACAAAGAGGCCAAAGGCTATGTATAAGGCAGCCTTTGAGGCGTCGAACCACAGCACTCCCATCAGGTAGATCAACACACATATGAAGATGAAAAATAGAACAGTATTTAAGACGTCCAGTTTGGAGTATTTCTCGATTGCTGAGGACAGGTCTTCATCTTTAAGGTCCGACTTTCCACGCACGAAGCGGGTGGTGAACAAGTATACGGATACTGAAATTATCCCGAAAAAGATCAGGGCCGGCGCATAGCCCCTGGCGATGACATCAAAATAGCTCACGCCGAGAAAATCTGCCATGAGAAATCCGGCTATGGCCATGACAGGGGGCATGAGAAGCCCTCCCAAGGAAGCTGATGCTTCAACTGCACCTGCATACAATGCAGGGAATCCTGCTTTTTTCATCAACGGTATGGTGTATTGCCCGGTTATTGCGGCATTTGCGGCACCGGAGCCGGAGCATGTCGCGATTGCCATGGATGTGACTACTGCAGTTTGAGGAATCAATGTCTTTCGTTTAGCGAAAATCCCGGTAAAGAACCTTACAATCGATTCCTGGACGCCGAAACCTTGAGCAATGCCCAAAAACATAAAAAAAGCTGCTATTACTCCAACTCCAGTCTGTGAATAGGTCCCAAAAAGCCCCAGAGTTATCTCTACCGAAGAGGAAGTTATCACCCTTGTCCAGGAAACCCCCGGATGTCCGAATATGCCTGGGAATATGGAGCCATAAACAGAGTAGAACATCAGGAACAGGATGAGGTAAAAGAGTATGTCGTGCTCGCGCCTGGTGTACTCGATAATGAGGCCAAGCATTAAGGCGCCTATGATTTTGTCGGTGGTATTGAAAAACCCCGCCCTGTCATAGATCAAGGCATCGAACTCCACTCTCAAGTATATGGTGGTGATGATGCATATGGCGATATAAATGAAGGCTATGATCAGATTCAGCTTTAAACCCAACCTGGGATAGGGGAGCTCACCAATCACAAATGAGTTCAACACCCACATTATATAGGCCAGCGGGACCAATGTTACAGCAAGAAGCATGGCACCACCCAGCCCGGTGATAAAATAGTGGAGGGAAATGGCCAAATAAATGCCGGTGAATATCAGATAGGCAGGAAAGACATATTTCCGCAAGTTGGAAAGTGGTGCGCTTTCTTCACTACTATTAACCAAAACTTCTTCCATCATGCAAACTCCCTGAAAAAATATATTTGCTTGCAAAAATAAAGGGCTCACCCTTTGTTGCCAGGTAAAGGTGAGCCCGCCTCTCTTACATAAAAGCCTTTACATGTCTATCTATTTTGCCTTGGCCTTAAAAGTGGCTATGGCTTCTTTTATAGTCTCTTCAGTAGCGATCTTCCAGCTTGAATCCCAAAGGCCCTTCTCTTTGAGGTACTTGGCAAGTCCTGGGTGAACCGGCACTTGAGGAATGCTCCTTATTCCCTTGGCCTGGAAGCCGGCAAAGTCAGCGGCAAGTGGGCCGAAACCAGGATCAAGTTTCTTGAGGGCCCCGGCCTGGCTTTCAAAGACCTTCAGCATCTTGTAAATGTCATCTGCAGAGAACTTCAGGCTGTGATGATAGCCGAAGAAGAAGGGGACGCCGTAGAGTTCCTTAACGCCAAGGTCTCTGGTATAGGCTTTTTTGATATTGATTTTTACAGGGGCGAACCCAGCCTCTGCCAATTTTTTCATCTGGGCTGGTGAGGGATTTACCCCGTAAAGTGGGGTGGCCACATCCAGCACCTTAAGCCAGCTGGGAAGAGACACGGTAGCAGTGGTGTAAGCAGCGGTGGCATCAATGGTTCCGGCCCTCAAGGCGTCTGCCACCTTTGTCATGTCCACTTCCACATGCTTGATCTTGAGGCCGCAGATGTCCCTCATTGCCCTGAAAATGTTGATGTGGTTCATGTAACCGGCCTTGGTCATAAAG
The DNA here is from genome assembly GCA_027061865.1 of Desulfobacterales bacterium. Taxonomy (GTDB): domain Bacteria; phylum Desulfobacterota; class DSM-4660; order Desulfatiglandales; family Desulfatiglandaceae; genus JALVMN01. The sequence goes on along the minus strand of JAMOVZ010000194.1, from coordinate 410 downwards.
ATCTTTTTGCCATCCAAGTCTTCCCAGGTGCGGTATTTATTTTTCCACTTGGGAAGGGTAAGAATGTGGGTCTCCATGGTGTAGGCCCAAAAGGACTGAACCGGCATCTGTTTCACCCTGCGCTCAAAGCCCTTGAATGGCTTTACAAATGAATAGAGCTTCCTGAGGCCGGGCTCGGCCAGGTATGTAGATTCCAGGTCACCCACCAAGAAGGCCTTGATGTTTGCTGAAGTTGAGGCAAAAGGGTAAATGGTAATGTCATATTCAGGAAGTCCCCTTCTCAAAAAGTCAACCATAAAGGCCGAGACCTTGTAACCGGTGCTGCCAGGCCCAGATGAGCCCCATCTCCAAACCTTTTTCTTGGCATCTGCTGAACCGGGCAGGGAAAACGTGCAGATAAGCAACACGGC
>JAMOVZ010000193.1 GCA_027061865.1 Desulfobacterales bacterium | reverse complement strand
TTTGCCCTCTATTTTTCCCGCTCCCCTATTCCATATCACAGGGATGGGGGGGGTGAGACTTCCACCTACTTGAAGCACATAGGGGTGTATGCATATAAGGTTTGGTTCTTGGAAATATTTTCACGCCTTCCCCAAAGCACTCTAGAGAAGGCAGAAAGGCTGGAGCAATTAAGGGCGCTGGAGAATGGCTACAAGATCAAGGTGGTGATTACCAGCCTTGACTCTCCAGAAGTAGATGTGCCCGAAGATATAGGCCGGGTAGAAAGGGCGCTCGGCTAGTCTTTGAAGATTCCTGCCGCCAATTCAATATCCTCAGGGCAAAACACAAATAGTGACTTTTTCCCCCGAGGGAGGGCCGAACCATAGACATAGTTGATGTTTATCCCTTCCTCTCCGAACTTCTTTGCCATCTTTGCAAGGGTGCCTGGTTTATTGTCTATTTCAATGGCAATGACTGGGGCGATGTCAAATATATAGCCTTCACTGGAAAGCATGTCTATGGCCTTGTCCGTGTTGTCAACAAGCAAGCGGATCAGGGCATACTCCACTGAGTCCTTTTGCATGGAGCCATAGCTGGCAGCAGGGGCAATCCGCTTGAGCGACTTGCCCCGGGCCCTGAAGAGCTGCTGGACATATTCTGAGGCATCTTGGATGGTGAGGGCATCGATATTGACATTGTGGCTGCCCAAGAGTTCAGCAAGCTTGCCGAGCTCCCCCGGCTGGTTTTTCAAGAAAAGAGAAATCTCGGTCCTGACCATCTGTAACCCTCCTTTTTCCTATTCCACTCCTAGTCTTTCTCCAGTGTATAGCCCTTCATATACTTGAGGAAATCTGAGTCAGTGGAAAGCACTAGACTGGTGTCCTTGTCCATACTCTTTCTATACACCTCCAGGCTTTTCAGGAAGCTGTAAAACTCCGGATCCCTGCCAAATGCCTCAGCAAATATGCGCGTGGCCTCAGCATCACCTTTCCCCTTGATTTTTTGGGCCTTCATGTATGCCTCAGAAGTAATCCTCTTAAGTTCCTTCTCCTTGTCGCCTTCGATTTTCTTAGCTTCGCCCAAGCCTTCTGAACGGAACTTTTCGGCCATTTGTTTCCTCTCGGCGATCATTCTTGCATATACGGATTTTCTTACCTCTTCCACATAGTTGACACGCTTAAGTTTGACATCCACCAATTGAATACCGAACTCCTCCACTTTTGGTTCAGCCTGCTTCTTTATTTCTTCCATTATTTTTGCCCGGCCGATTCTCACATTAGTTATCATCTCGTCCCTTTCCGTTCTTGACTGTGAGGAATAATATTCATCTCCTCCCAATGGACGGTTGCTGTTTCGAACGGTCTCGATGAGGGGATGAGAGGTGATGAGGTTTCGCACCGCCGCATCTAAGATGTCGTCGAGCCTTGCCTGTGCACCCAGCACATTATTTACAGTCTGGAAGAATTTCAAGGGATCCACGATCTTCCACCGTGCAAAGGTGTCAACCCAGATGTATGTCTTGTCAAGGGTGGGGATTTGACCCGGGTCACCGTCCCATTCAAGCAGATTTTTAGGGAAGTAAGAGGCCTTTTGCACTATAGGTATCTTGAAATAAAGCCCTGGTTCTGTCTTAGGCTCCCCTACAGGCTTACCGAACTGAGTTATTACCACCTGCTGGGTTTCGTCCACCACGTAGGCAGACGAAAACAGCGCTATGCCCAATATTACCAACAGAATGCCTATTGCCTTGAATTTCATCTGGCCCCTCCTTTGCCCTGATCCCGTTCCATATGAAGCAAGGGGAGAAGATTTTTCTGGTCGGCATCAATTATGTATTTCTTTCCCAGCTTGGGAAAGATTTCTGCTATGGCCTCTAGGTATATGCGCCTACGGGTAATATCCTTCGCCTTGACGTATTCTTTGTAAAGGGCCAAGAACCGGGCGGCATCCCCTTTAGCCATGTTTACACGCTCCAGTGCATAGCCCTCTGCGGCCTTGATGGTCTTTTCCGCATTACCTTTGGCAGCTGGGATCACCTTGTTGTACTGCTCCCTTGCCTGATAAATGAGCTTTTCCTTTTCCTGGATTGCCTGGTTTACCTCATTAAAGGAGGGCTGAACCGGCTCAGGCACATTGGTCTTCTTGAGTTCTATATTCACTACTTTTATACCGGTCTCTGCCTCGTCCAGCTCCTTTTGAAGGGCAAGCTCCGCCTCGGCTGCGATCTCCTCCCTTTTGCTTATCACCTCGTTTATGCTCCTGTCGCCAACCACCAAACGCATGGTGGCTTCAGATAGGTCCCTCAAGGTGCCCCGGACATCCCTGACCTTAAAGAGATACTTGTAAGGGTCTTTGATCCGGTACTGGACTATCCACGGAACAACTGCCACATTCAAGTCCCCTGTGAGCATGAGGGCCTCGTTGAGATAGGCCGAAGCCCGGGCATACTGAGTCCTTACTCCAGCCCTTATGGTCCTGAAGCCGAATTCCTCCTTGAAGACGAATCTGACTTTCACCTTGGTGACCTTTTCGATTCCTGCAGGGAGCTTGAAATTTAGGCCGGGCTGCGTGATGCGCACAAACTTGCCAAACCTTTGGACCACTCCCACTTCATCTACGCCCACGGTGTAAAAGGAACTGTAGCCCAGGATGAGCGCCACGACAATGACGACGATAATCCCCCCGCCCCTGGGAAACTTTCCCCCTGCAGATCTGATTTTCTGGAATACTTCATCCACGTTGGGCGGTTTTGGCCCCGGGCCGCTCTGCTTCTGCTTCAATTTGTCCCAATCCCAATTCATAGGCCTCTCCATTGGCTTTCCTTTTTAAGTTAAAGATTAACAATATAGATATAAAGTAAACCAGTCAAGTTATATAAAGCAACCTCAGGGCTTGACACCTTTATGCTCAAAATCTAAGCTCCATAACATCATGAAGGAAGAAAGCTTGACCCCATTGAAAGAGATCATCGCCACCCTGTTGTCAGGAGGAGGGCTTCCTTTCTCTTTAGAAGATGCCCGTATTTGGGAGGCGTGGGCCCAAGCCATGAAAGGCCTGTCTCAATGCGCTTGCCCGGTTTCATTCCAAAAGGGTGTCCTTTGCGTAGAAGTCTCAGAACCCATCTGGATGCAAGAGCTGAAGTTCCTGGAAAACGATATCAAGGGGAAGTTGAACCATACCTTGGGTGAAACGGTTATAAAGAAGATAGAATTCCGCCTCAGGAGGGGATAGAGTAGTTTCCTTGCCCCATGAGGGGAGGAAGCAGCTTTATGCCTGGCCTTGCTCCAAGGGAGGATTCCACCAGAAGGAGCTTTCCTGGGGCTCCAAGGCTTGGGTACTGTATTTGAACCCTTTTGGGTTCCAATTGATATCGCCTCATCTTGGTTAAGAGATCCACTGTCCTCTCGGATGGATAAACAATGGCCAGCCTGCCTTTAGGCTTGAGAAGCCTTGAAGAAGTAGCAAGGATATCGTCCAGGGTGGCCATGAGTTCGTGCCGTGCTATGGCCTTTTCTAATTCCGGGTTTATCCTGCCGCTTTGCGCCTTTCTATAGGGAGGATTACAGATAACCACATCGGCCTTTCCTTCTTTTATGGGACATCTCCTGAGGTCTCCCGCAATTACATGCATATGTTTATTAAAGCCGTTTAGACTGGCGTTCCTGGCTGCCTGGCTGGCCAATTCCTGCTGAATCTCAAGCCCGATACATGTGCCTACCTGTTTTTGGGCAAGAAGCATCAACAACATTATGCCGCATCCGGTGCCGAGATCCACCACCAAGTCACCGGGCTTTATGGTCACAAACTCGGCCAAGAATATGGCGTCAATGGAAAATCTATAGCCATGAACAGACTGGATCAGGCGGAGGCGCCCCTCAAGGAAGGTATCGATGACCTCTCCAGGCCTGAGTTCAATGCGGCGGGACTTCGATGAGCTCATGGGGATCTATCTTGTTAAACACCAAGCCGGTCAATATTTTGGGATAAAAGAAGGTGGATTTGCGGGGCATGACCAGGAGGTTGCTGGCTACCTCCTTTACATGCTCAATACTGGTTGGACTCAGGAAAAAGGCCATTTCATAGGCCCCTTCTTTCACTGCCTCCAGGGCCTTGGTAAGGCTGCTCTGATAGTGGAAGTTTTCGTCGTCGTCCAGTTCCTCGCGGCTGAATCCAAGGCCCTTTTGGAGCAAAAAGCGCGACAGCACCAAGACATCAAGCTTTTTTAAAGAAGGATGGAGATCCTCACCCATATGATCCCGCATGCCCTCTTTGAGGTGCATTAAGTAGCACTGGTGATCACCTTGGGGGTAGAAGGCGATGACGCTGGTCTTATGGGAGTTGCGCTGAAGTTCAGATCTGATTTTCTGAGCCTCTTCCGAAAGGCTATTTCCTGACAGCTTAACCTCTTCTATCTGAAACCAAAACCGTGATTTTTCCAAGAAGGAATTGAGGTTGAACCCCGGCACTCGCTTGATGAGCCTGTGGGAGGGAAGGATTGTGAGCCCGGGATCAGACATGTTGGTAAGATACATCATTACGAACTCATAGGAGCGGTTCCACGGCTTCTTGCCATAGCGCGTCCTCATGAAATTGCGGTAGTTCCTGGCCGTTTCATAGCGATGATGGCCATCGGCAATAAATATGGACTTTTCAGCCATTACTTTGGCAACAAGTTCAAAAAACTCTGGCTCATGGACTACCCACATCCTGTGTTTAGTGCCGTCCCGGAATTCAAACGAGCAGATCGGAGACTCTTTAATATATGACTTAAAGGCCTTTATGATTCTTCGTTGGTGGTCCTCGTAAAGGCCAAAGATCTGGCTGAAATTGGCGTTACACGCCCTCATAAGCTTTAGGCGGTCTTCTTTGTGCGCTGAAAAGGTGCGTTCATGAGGGAGAATAACCTTTGACCCTTGTTCCTCTATCTTGACAAGTGCGATCAAACCCCATCTGGTCTTCTCTCCCAAGCCGTTACCCGCATCATAGGTAAGGGAGGTAATGTAGATGGCGGGTTCTTCATCCCTTACAAGGATTCCGTCTCTCTGCCATCTCTCAAAATATTCAGCGGCCCGAGTGTAGCGGTTGTCCCAGTCGGAATCACCCAGCTTCTTTTTGCCAAGAATGAGCCTGATTACGTTGTGGGGGTGCTCCTGATAATACATGTCTTGCTCTTGCGGGCTGATCACGTCATAGGGAGGGGTGACCAGCCTGGAAATCTCTTGCATAAATATGGGATTGTAAGTAATACCCTTAAAGGGAGCTACTATAGCCATGTGGCATGTTGCCTCCTAAAAAACATCACAAATTAACTATTATCTTTGAGTAAGGAAAAATATGTCAAGGGAAAAGGCTGGCAACATTGATATGATAATAAGGGCGGGAACTCTCCTTACCATGAATAGGGCTATGGAGGCGGCCCACGATGCGGCAGTGATGATCTCGGGCAAGAAAATATTGGATATCCAACCATGGGATGGAGATAAGGCGTGGGGGCTTTCGAATAAAGTCGAGATATTGGATGCATCCGATTGTCTTGTGCTTCCAGGGCTAATCAATTGCCACACCCACGCCGCTATGACCCTATTCCGGGGCTATGCCGATGATCTCCCTCTGAAGCAGTGGCTATTTGAAAAGATTTTTCCTGCAGAGGCAGAAACCCTTTCTCCTGAAACGGTATTTTGGGGGAGTATGCTGGGCTTCGCAGAGCTGATAACAGGGGGGACCACCTGCTTCATAGACGGCTATTTTTACCAGGATCACACGATGACCGCGGCCCTCAAGGTCGGAATAAGGGGTCTAGCTGCTCAGGGCATCATAGATTTCCCCGCCCCAGGGGTCCCTGACCCCTCAAAAAATTTGGAGACGGGAGAGGCATTTTTGGAAAAGTGGGCAGGGGCCTCAGAACTGGTAAGGCCAGGACTTTTCTGCCACAGCCCTGTAACCTGCTCGGACAAGACCTTGAAAAAGGCCATGGAAATAAGCGAAAGATATGGCCTCCCCATGCAGATCCATCTCTCCGAGACTGAGGCAGAGGTTAGAGAGATACGGGAGAAAAAAAACCAGGCGCCCGTGTTTTACTTAGAAAAGTTGGGCATATTGAACAGTAGGCTAATTGCTGCTCATGGTGTGCATCTGGAGGAAAAAGAAATTGAGATAATTGCTCAAAAGGGCACCAAGGTTGTGCACGTGCCCGAGAGCAACATGAAGCTTGCCTCAGGGGCTGCCAACGTGCCTTATATGATAAAACAGAAGATCAAGGTCGGGCTGGGAACTGATGGGTGCGCTTCCAACAATAATCTTGACCTCTTCCAAGAGATGGACACTGCTGCCAAGCTTGCCAAGGTGATTTCCGGGGATCCAGAGGTTCTGGACGCCAAAAGCGTGCTAAAGATGGCTACCAGATGGGGGGCGGAAGTGCTTGGGCTTCAAGATGAGATTGGGAGCATAGAGATAGGCAAAAAGGCCGATATAATCACGGTCGACCTCCGGAGCCCTCACCTCCAACCCCTCTATGATCCCTACTCTCTGATTGTATATTCGGCCTCGGCCGGGGATGTGCGGGACGTGATTATCAATGGCAAGATTGTCTTAAGAGATAAAAAGTTTGTCGCCTTGGATCTGGAGGAGATAAAGGCAAAGGTAAGGGAGACCGCAGAACCTTTAAAGAAAAGGGCTGGCCTCAATTAATGTGATCAGTCTGGGCTAACAACTCCTCAGCGGT
>JAMOVZ010000192.1 GCA_027061865.1 Desulfobacterales bacterium | reverse complement strand
ATGAACCGCCATTTCGGGGCTGGCCACGTACCGAATCCCGGTGATTCCCGCCCAGGTTTCAAGCCCTATCACTCTCTTTCCTGTTTTGAGGCCAAGGGCTATTTCAGATAGCGTCCCATAGCCTCCAGATACTGCAATCAATATGTCGGAGGCCCTAACCACCAGTGCATTCCGGGCCTCTCCCATTCCGGTGGGTATGGCCACGGCTACCCAGGGGTTTGCCTCCTTCCTATCAAGTCCAGGGAGGATGCCTACTGTGGTCCCACCCGCCTCCAAACAGCCCCTGCAGGCCCCCTCCATTACGCCCCCTAGCCCTCCGCACACCAAGGTCCAATCCCTCGCTCCTATCTCTCTGCCAAGAGTTCGGGCCAACTCATAAGTGGCCTCACCGCATTGCCCAGCCCCAATTACCCCGATATGGCATTTTGTCTTCATGGAAGCTCCTGGTGTAAATATAATTTTCCCATCTGGCCTGAAAGTGTTTGCCATCCAGTGGATTACTTGTTAAATAGTGCGCTTAAATTTCTGCTTTTTCAATAGATATCTTGTTAGCAAGGGAATTTGACCTATGAGAAAAGGAAAAAAGCTAGGGTTTTTGCTGGCCTCTATATTTACCATATTACTCCTGGTGGGACTGGCCCTGTTCATGACCGCCATCTTTGAGGGAGACAAGCCCCACATAAGGCTTGAACCTTTACCCCAATACATTTCCTCACCAAAGACATTTAAATTGGAGATAGGAGACAAGGGAAGGGGCCTTAAGAGCTTGCTGGTCACCATTGAGCAGGGGGGCAGAGAGAGGAAGATTTTAGAGAAGCGTTTCCCTTTTAAGGGGCTGCTGAACATGGATGGTTTACGGGAACACAGGATCGAGTTTACCGTAGACCCTGAACTCTTGAATCTGGGCCAAGGAAGGGCAGACCTCAAGGTGGTGGTGCGTGACTACTCCAGGCGCAACGGTGGTGACGGAAACCTTGCAGTACTGGAACATAAGCTGGTGGTAGATACCATTCCACCTGCCATAAGGCCGCTAAGCAGGCTGAACTACATAAATGTGGGCGGCACAGGGCTCTTGGTGTATGTGGCTTCAAGCGATACGGTGAAAAGTGGCGTATACGCGGGCGAACTTTTCTTCCCTGGATTCAAGGCAGGCCCTAAGTATCCTGAGGATAACCATGTGTGCTATTTTACCATTCCTCTGAATCTCAAACGGGGCTACCAGCTTTTTTTGTGGGCCGGGGACAGGGCGGGAAATAGCTCAAAGGTTGGATTCTATTACAAGATAAGGAGGAAACGCTTCAGGACAGAGAGGATAAACATAACCGATGCATTCCTTTCAAGGGTGCTCCCCTATTTTTCTGATTATCTCCAAGGAATTAACGGCTCTGATATTGAAAAATTCCTGTGGATAAACCGTAACCTGAGAAAAAGAAATACGCAGACCTTTAGAGAACTGGGACAAAAGAGCAGTGCTCAACAGCTATGGGAAGGGAGGTGGCTGAGGCTTAAGAATTCTGCCACCATGGCCCATTTTGGCGACCGGCGCCTTTATTATTACAAGGGCCGCAAGGTGGACGAACAAGTGCACCTGGGAGTAGATCTTGCCTCTCTGGCCCATTCCAAGGTCCCAGCGGCAAACACTGGGAAAGTCATATTTTCAGGGCCCCTTGGTATCTATGGAATAACAGTGGTTTTGGACCACGGCCAGGGCCTTTCATCTGTTTACTCGCACCTGAGCGAAGCCCTGGTGCAGATAGGCCAGATGGTGAAAAAGGGCGAGATTATCGGTATTACCGGTCAGACGGGCCTCGCAGGCGGCGACCATCTCCACTTTGGAGTCATGGTCCATGGCATTTTTGTAAACCCGGTTGAGTGGTGGGACCTTCATTGGATAAAAGACAATGTCACAAGGAAGCTAAAGCTCCTTTCGTCTGGGGTGACATCGGAGCGCTTGAGATAGCTACTCTAAGATACAATGCCGCAAATAGCAAATACGGTTTTGGCCCTTTTTTTGGTGATTTTTCTAGGTTGGACCGTTAGGCGGCTGGGGCTGCTTCCCGACTCCGCAACTGCCTCCCTGAATAAACTAGTCTTTTATATTGCAATTCCCGTCCTCATATTCCAAAAAATTTCCCAAGCCACCTTTGCCCTCTATTTTGATTCGGCCCTGCTCATAGGAGTGGTGGTTGCAGCCATGGCAGTGACGTTCCTGGCCCTCTTCACTGGCCGTATTTTGGGCATTCAGGGCAAAGAATTAGGAACGTTTATCCAGTCCTCTATTCATGGAAACCTTGGCTACATGGGGCTTGCAGTGGCCTTCTATTTTTTAGGGGAAAAAGGCTTTACAAGGGCAAGCATCCTTGCAAGCTTCATGATCCTGCTCCAAAACCTCATTTCCATTGTTGCGCTGCAGCTTTGCTCCAAAAAGCAAGGCAAGGCCTTGGGATGGCTCAAACTGGGTGGCATGCTGTTTTTTAATCCTATTATCCTGGCTTCATTGGCAGGACTACTATTTTCCATGTGGGATATGGGAGTGCCTGGATTTGGGCAAAGGGCTCTAACTATTCTGAGTGGTATGGCTCTCCCCTTGGGGCTACTGTTGATTGGAGCCTCTCTTTCACTTTCTGCCTCCTGGCCTCACCTTAAGCTTATTATAGCGGCGGGGGTCCTGAAACTGCTCCTTCTGCCAGCTATTGGCGTGGGTATTTACAGGTGGCTTTCTGTAAGTAGGTTGGAAATGCTGCCCGGAGTCATCCTCCTGGCGGCGCCGACGGCCACGGTGACTTATATAATGGCGGGAGAAATGGGCGGAGCACCTTCCCTTGCCTCAGGCATTATATCTGCAAGCACGCTGCTTTCAGGCCTGAGCTACTTCATGTGGCTTTCGCTGCTTTCCTGATCATCCCTCAGAGCGAAGGAGCCTTACCACTGTTTCTACCACTTCCGAGGCCTCAGGGCTCTTTATTATCACCTCGTTTGCCCCCGCCTCTAATGCCCGCTCCTTGGTTTCCGGCTGATCGTCAGAGGTGAAAAGTATTAATCTGGTGTGGCTGCATGACGGGTCTTGGCGGACAAGCCTGCACACGTCAATTCCGGACAGAACCGGCAGCATAAAGTCGATCACCGCAGCAGAGGGCCGCTCCTTTTTGATTACCTCAACGCCTTCGCGGCCGTCCTTGGCAGTGATGGGATTGAAACCTGCCCGCTTAAACAACCGGGTATAGAGGCTCAATATCACAGGGTTGTCATCCACTATTACAAGCCTCTGCTCCGGCTCCTTTTTGAATGGCGGTTCACCATCTGGGCTTTGAATCAAGGCCAATACCTTGTCCTGGGCTGTGAGGGGCATATCTGGGGCAGGCTCAATGATGTCATTCCCATTTCTTCTGCAGCCCACCACCTTACCGCGTATCTGCCCTTCCAGCTCTTTTATTGTTCTTCCAACAAGATCTGAGTGATCTTCCATGTGTATCCACCTTAATATGGGGGTAGGGGAGGGCGAAAGGACGCATTCAGCGGCCCCTTTGGAATGTAATGAGGCCAATACATTGGAGGCAATCAGTTTTCCTGCTGTGGAAAAAGGGGATACCACACTGTCTGCACCAGCCCGCAGTATCTTGGCCTCGGAGCTGCTCTCTTCGGCCCTGGAGATGATATGCAGTGTAGGGTTTAGTTCCCTTGCGGTCAGCACAATGAACAGGTTCTGTGGATCTGAGCCCAAAACCGCCAGCAAGCCCTTGGCCCTTTTTATGCCTGCTTCGAGAAGCGTTGACTCAGCCGTGGCATCTC
>JAMOVZ010000191.1 GCA_027061865.1 Desulfobacterales bacterium | reverse complement strand
CAAGGTCTTGCGCGGCGCCTCGTAAGCGATAGTTGGGAAGCCAACGGGAAAAGGCAGGGATGGAGATGGTAACTGCTGCGGCGATTATCACCAGGGTGATTGCAAGCTCAAGGAATGTAAATCCATGGCTCCAACAGTTAGGCTCTTTCCCCGGCCGGGACATGGTATGCCCCCTTTTCGTTGTGGAAAGGATTGGTAAAGTCAGGAGGTAAAAACGCTTGCTTTTAATTCTACCATCAGGTCCCACAAAGTAAAGCTTTTTTAGCGAATGGGAATAATAGGGATGCAGTCATCCAAATTGTCACTTTTATGAAGCTCAGTCTGAGGTTGCATGAAAGGCAGGCTGGGCCGAAGGGGGCTTTTCATTAATCCACTTTCTTGAAAAGGGACAGGGGGGAGTTAAAACGCCATGGCTCCTTATCTCTTAAGTGCTAGGTGCAGACTACCGATTATTCTTCTCAAAGGCCTATCAATTTTTCTCAAAGAGTTTCCATACAGTCGAGGTTGACTTATGAAAAAGACCATTTTGTCAATCCTTTTCATTGCCGCAAGCATGTTTTTCTCCATGCCTGCTTCCACTTATTGTGCCGATGCCAAGGCCCATTTCATTAAGGGGACCCAATTATTGAAAAATGGGAGGCTTGATGAGGCTATCCTAGCTCTAACCCATGCAATTCGGCAGAGACCGTATTTTGCAGACGCCTATGTGAACCGGGGCCTTGCATATTATGAGAAGGGTGAGATTGAAAGGGCGACAGATGACCTCTCCGCTGCTATCGAGCTTGACCAGGAAAACGAAACCGCACACAACAATCTAGGGCTTATCTACTTCGAGCAAGGAGAGCACCAAAAGGCGGTTTCCCACCTGGAGACAGCCCTGGAACTTTCCGGAAATAATGCGGAAACTCACGCTATTATTTACCAGAACCTGACCTGCCTATATGAATCAACAGCCGAAGAGGGTTCTGCAACAGAGATAAGAGACAGGTTGGCCTCTTTGTTGGATGAGGGGAGGAAAGGGAAATTACAGGAGGGCCGCTCCTTTGGCCAGCCCATAAAGGGTTATTCCAAGGTCCTGATTATCCCGGGCAGCCGATAAACTGCAAGGTGAACCTTTGAAGTGTAAAGAAACTTTACAATTGTGAAGTTTTTTTACAAAAGGAGTGCGTGCCATTAGGGTGCCCTTAGAGGCTTGAAAAAGCAAATTAGACTAACAAATCAACTAGTTAACATATTTTATTTGAGCTAGGCACAGGTTTTGCCTATACAATGAGCGACCGGAGCAGGAGAAAAGTAATGAAATTGATAGAGTCAAGCACAAAAAATCAAACAACCAGATCCCATGGCTTTACCCTCATAGAAGTCCTGGTGGCCATGGTGATATTGGGGATCTTGGCAGCCATTGCCATCCCGGCATATTCGCGCTGGATTCCCGATCACAGACTCAAATCCGCTACCACAGGATTATATGCCCATTTCCAGAAAGCAAGATTGGAAGCGGTAAAGAGGAACAAGGTGGTGATTATCAGTTTTGCTCCAGGCACCTATTCACCAAGTGGAAAAATTGGCTCTTACACTATTTTCGTAGATGACGGAAGTGGTGGAGGAACGGCTGGAGATGGGGTCCAAAACGGCGCAGAGCCTCTTCTTGTCCAGGTAACCATGCCTGAAAATGTTACGCTTTACTATGCGAGTTTTGGTTCTGGGGGGGCGAATGTGACAGGTTTCACTTCCAAAGGGCTCACGTGGAATAACAGGACTGGACAAGTGCGGCTCAGAAATAACCGTTCGAAATTTTACCAGATCTCTTTGTCGCTTACAGGAGGGATAACCGTCAAGAAAAGCGAGGACGGGGCAACTTGGCAGTAGAGGGGATAAGTAATGCGATCTAAATCAGGCTTTACATTACTAGAAATACTGGTTGCCATGGCGGTTTTTGGCATAGTGATTGGTGCTGTTTATTCTGCCTATTACACTCAACAGCGCTCCTATGAGGTTCAGAAGGAGATCTCCTTCATGGAGCAGAATCTGAGGGCAGCCATCCTATTGATGGAAAGGGAGATTAGGATGGCAGGATGTGATCCTACAGAGCAGGCCGGGGCTGGTATCACCACGGCTGGTGCCACTACCATGGCATTTACCATGGACATACGAGGTGATACTGCTGGGAGCGATCCTGATGGAGATACCACTGACACTGGAGAGGCCGTAACATACACCTTGTCAGACATTGACGGGGACGGAGACACTGATCTTGTTAGGAACAACGTGATGCTGGCAGAGAACATAGATGCCCTCAATTTCGTCTATCTTGATGAAGATGGAACAGTTACAAGCACGGCCTCTGAGGTCCGTTCAGTTCAAATCAGCATCGTGGCAAGGGCTGGCAACCCTGACAGGGAATACGTCAATTCCGATAGTTACACCAATCAACAGGGGGACACCATCCTTTCGGCACAAAACGACCATTTTAGGCGAAGGCTGCTGACAGCAGAGGTCAGATGCAGAAACATGGGCCTGGAATGACAAGGGGAGTTAGCACATGAACATTAATTGGAAAAAGCTAAATAAAAGCGACATTCCCGGTAATCAAATGGGTTTTTCCCTCATTGAGGTCATAGTTGCAATTGCAATCTTGTCTGTTGGAATATTGGCGGTTGCATCAATGCAGGGCACTGCGAGCAGGAACAATGTATTTGCTGAGAGCCGGACACAGGCCGCCACCTGGGCCACTGACCGGGTGGAAAAACTGGTGGACCTGGACTGGAACGATCCGCTCCTTTCAGATGCTGACGGAGATGGGCAAGCAGGCCTGGATGACACAGACTTTGACAACAATCCTGCCACCACTAACGATGCTGACCACCGAGCCACCCAAGGAAATTATACCATCTATTGGAATGTTGCAGATAATGTCCCCATAAACAATGTCAAGACGCTTCGGGTGATCGTTGTTTGGAGCCACTATGGCATCCAGGGACAAGTGGTCATGGAAAGATTCATACCAAGGATTATATGAGAGGCAAAGGGAGGAATGGCGTTGTCAGTGAATAATAAATGCGACCAAGAGGGTTCTGCACTGATTATAGCGCTCTTGATAATGGTTATGCTTACCATCATGGGCCTGGCCGTCACTAGCACTACAGAGATAGATGTGCAGATATCGAAAAACGACCAGTTCCACAAGCGCGCCTTCTATAATGCCGATAGCGGCATTTATGCCACTCCAAAGGTCATAACCGAGTGCCTGACGGAAGGATCGGAGGTGACCATATCCGGTGTCACCTATCTTGGTTCAGGAGGATCATTTTTTGAGGAGATCATGGGGTTTGATCCCCATGATGCGGACAAAGACCTCCGCTTTGTTCTGAGCGGATTCAACGTGGATGTGGATGTAAACCGCACCGGCCAGTACAACCTTGTGGGTGGCGGTGTGGAGTTTGGTTCCGGGGCCGAAGGTATAGGGGTTGGCTCGGCAGGCGGTGTGGCCATTCTCTATGAAATGGACTCCACAGGCAACGGGCCCGCTGGATCTCAGGCCGCCATAGTGGCCCACTACAGGAAGATAATAGGGATGCCAGGAGGACTGTGATGAAGCAGTTAAGGATAGTTTTGATCGCATTGATGGCGCTCGCACTGGGCAGTGGCTCCATATGGGCCACAGAACCTAATATGGCCGACTACACGGCATATCCCATATTCATGTCCCAGAGTGTCAAGCCCAATATAATGATTATTCTCGACAATTCCGGGAGCATGAATTTCCCTGCTTATGGGGAAGGAGGTATCTGGAACGGCACTGTCGTGGATGATCCGCCTTATGCAGGTTCTCCTTATACTGCTACCATCGATGTTCGGGTATCAGATGATGCAGACGATGGAGAAGAGAGCTCAAGCGGCAATACATATGATGACAATGACCTTGATCTGGCAGGAATTCCCTATGTGGCCGTGCGGTTTCAAAACGTCAGCATTCCCAATGGGGCGACCATAACAAATGCCTACATTACATTCGAGGCCATCCATGAAAACAGCTCTAATTCCAATGCCACAACAATCAATATTTACGGCGAGGCAGCAGATGAGGCCGAGAGCATAGATTTTAGCGAGACCAACAACATATCCGGCAGGACCACTACCAGTGCATCTGTTACATGGAGCCCGGGCTCTTGGACCGCAGGCCATACATACGATACCCCTGATCTCTCCTCCATTGTCCAGGAGCTCGTCAATCGCGACGGGTGGAATGAAGGTAGCTCCATGGTATTCATCTTTACTGGCACAGGCTACAGGGAAGCCAAGGCACACAATGAAGATCCTAATGCGGCCCCCGTTCTGCACGTGGAGTACACTGGGGTAAGGTATTATGGCTATTTCGATCCTGATGCCAGATATAGTTATGACAGTGGAGATTCCAGGTTCGAAAGGGATTCAAGTGGTGACTGGAGCGGGAATTTCCTTAACTGGCTTTGCATGCGCAGAATAGATGTGGCGAAGAAAATCCTTGTGGGGGGTCAGGCCACGGTGAGGGATGGAAGCGGCCAGACCACTTTGGTGGGCGATGACCATGCTGCCCAGTCTGGCAGGTATTGGAGGCGTAAATTTACTGATAATATTGCTCCCCACCCAACCCCTTACACGGGGACTGAATACTGGTATGGCATTAGGAACGGCCGCATATATGTGGATAATGACAGCAATCCATTTTCCGGGTGGATTGCCAGGTTCGAGATCAGAGTCCTCAAGACAGAGTCAGAAGAACCTGACGAATTCCTTAACGGTAACATTGCAGGAGTGCTCCAGCGGGTAGGTGACAGGGCTAGATTCGGTCTTGCCTTTTACAACCATGAGGACGATGCTGACGGTTATGACCAGGGCGGAGAGGTGAGGTATTATGTGGATGATGATCACCTGGATAACATCGTCTCCACTATAGAGGTAGAGGACGCGCGCACCTGGACCCCTCTTGCTGAATCTTTTCACGAGATAGTTAGATACTTTAGGCAGGATAGCCCTTACTATTTCTCATCCGACTACACAGTAAGCGACACATGGGATCCTTACTATTGGAACGATCTTGGCGAACACGTGGAGTGCGCAAAGAGCTTTGTGCTCCTCATAACGGATGGTGAGAGCACGCAGGATTTAAAGATCCCAAGCTCGCTTCAGAACTATTATGATCCAGAGATCGACGAGACACTGCCTCCGGACAGTGCCTCTTCCAATGGCTCAGACTATTTAGATGATGTGGCCCTTTGGGCGCACACAGAGGACATGCGCACAGATCTTGACGGTGAGCAGACGATTACACTGTACCCAGTCTTTGCCTTTGGCCAGGGGTCATTCGTGCTGAGGGAGGCTGCCATCACAGGAGGCTTTATTGACAAGAACGGCAACAACTTTCCCGATCTTCAAGAGGAGTGGGATGCGGACGGAAACGGGATTCCAGACAACTACTTTGAGGCGAAGAGCGGTTTTGTCTTGGAGCGGAGGATACTTCAAGCTCTGACAGATATTCTTAAGAGAGCTGCTGCCGGTACTGCTGTTTCGGTTTTGGCCACTTCTAGCGAAGGGGAAGGCACATTGGTGCAGGCCTTCTTCAGGCCCTCGGTGACATCTAACCTCAATGAGATCAAATGGATAGGCTTTCTTCAGTCCTTGTGGATAGACCAGTACGGAAACATCAGGGAAGATACTGACCATGACTTGGTCCTGGATGTGACTAAGGATAACGTAATCGAATTC
>JAMOVZ010000190.1 GCA_027061865.1 Desulfobacterales bacterium | reverse complement strand
AGGCAACTGGAGATACTAAGATAAGGCGATTCTCCGTAAGTTCTTCAAGTCCCTATCCTGATCTGGAAAACGACCCCTACGCGGAAATCATTCTCGATGACATAGAGCCCATATGGGAAGCCGGAGACAAGCTCGCTCAGAGGAGCGCTAGTGATAGGAAGATATTCACTTACTTGGACAAGGATTCAGACGGCGTTGTGGATGAGCCTTCGGGTGATAACGATCCCTTTGATGATGACGGGGAGGTGGTAAGGTTCCACACTGGTTCTGCCTCTGCAATTAAGCCATACCTTGGAGTAAAAGATGATCCCACATGGCAGTATCTGGGAACCACCCATGACGATCGTGTAACCAACTTGATCCAGTTCATCAGGGGTGAGGCGGTCTCTGGGCTTAGGAACCGCACAATTGATGGCAGCGTGTGGAAGCTGGGCGACATCGTGCACTCTACCCCTGTTTCCATTTCCAAGCCTGTTGAGAATTACCATATTATTTACAGTGATGAGTCCTATCATACCTTCTTCAACGAGTTTAAGAACAGGGAAACAGTGGTTTATGTGGGCGCAAACGACGGTATGCTCCATGCCTTTACTTCCTGGAGATATGATAGTGCAAACAAACAATTTGTGAACAATGATGGAGAGGGCAATCCCCTTGGATCAGAACAAATCGGTGATGAACTGTGGGCCTACATCCCCCAGGCCCTGCTTCCCCACCTCAAGTGGCTGGCAGATCCCGATTACACTCATGTATATTATGTGGACCTCAAGCCCAAGGTCTTTGATGCCAAGATCCTGGATGATGACACCCACTACACTGATGCAGACACCGATCCCAACTGGGGAACCATCTTGCTTGTTGGTCTAAGAATGGGTGGTAAACATATTTGGGCAGAAGGCGATTTTGATGAAGACTCTTCTACCTCTGATACCACGAAAGACTTCTATCCCACATACATCTGCATGGACGTTACAGATCCAAGGAATCCCAGGCTTCTGTGGGAGCGCACTTATTCTGAGCTTGGCATGACCATGTCAACGCCTGCGGTGGTTAAGGTGAAGGATAAGTGGTTTGCTGTGTTCGGCTCAGGCCCGGATGACTATGAAGGCAACTCCACTAAGAAAGGACACATATTCGTGGTGGACCTCAAGACCGGTGAGCCATACAAGAATGGGTCCAATGACTGGCTATTCGAGACCTCTGAAGACGATGCGTTCATGAATTCTCCCGTGTCATTGGACAAGGATCTCAACTACAACGTGGATGTGATCTATTTTGGTGAAGCTTATAAAGAGTCCGGTAACTGGAAAGGGAAACTATACAAGGTTATGGTGCCATGGGTGAGCAGTGGTGCCTATGACGGGACTGATCCAAACAATTACGTGGATGACCCCAAAGACAGCACAAACCCATGGATTCTGGCCCCCTTGCTGGAGGCCACCCGACCCATAACTGCTCCCGTGGCCTTAACTCTGGACCAGTTGAACAATGTCTGGGTCTATGTTGGCTCAGGCCGCTACCTGAGTGAAGATGACAAGACAAACAATGATCAACAGTATATATTTGGAGTCAAAGACCCGTTTTATAATCAGGACCATACCTCTTCCGGAGCCTATGGAACGGACTACTACCACAACTATAGCTCTAATCTGGAGCTAAGCATAAGTGATCTGTTCAATGCTAATCCTTATGTGGTCATTGAGGGCGGAGAAGTTTACATGACAGATGGGTCCTACTTTGGGACATTTGACCTGCTGGTCCAAACCGCGAGAGATTACAATGGATGGATCAGGAGCTTGGAGGAGGCAAGGGAAAGGATAGTCACCAAGTTTGCGGTCATCGGTGGAATCGTGTTCACTCCATCCTTTGTTCCCAATTCTGACATATGCGGCTTCGGCGGTGAAAGCTTCCTCTACGGACAATATTTTGAGACCGGAACGGCCTACAAGGAGGAAGTATTCAGTGGCGGAACAGAGACAGTCACCATTGGAGGCACAGATTACCAGAAGGTGCTGGACCGTGTCAGCCTAGGGGCAGGCAAGGCCTCTGCAGTAGGCCTCCATGTGGGCATGGAAGAAGGTGCCAAAGCCTTTGTGCAGCAAAGCACCGGTGTCGTGGTAAGCGAAAATGTGCAGCCAGCCTTCAACATCAAGAGCGGGCTGAGATCTTGGCGAGAAAAGTAAAGGAGAGTGAAACCATGACGAGATATTTAATATATATGGTCACCTCAGCATTATTTTTGGCCGCCCCCTTTCCTTGTGTGGAGTTTGCAAATGCTCAGAATCGAGACCAAAGAGTTATCAATGCTGCACCAAGGGCAACAGGGGTGATCAGGACCTTTTCCCAAACCCATATTGTGTTGGCCAATGGAAAGGTGTTTAAGGTAACTCCAGTTACCAGGATAATGGATCTGGAAGAAAATGATCTAACCAGGCAACAGACACTAATACCGTGTGAAGTGGAAATTACATATCACAGAGTGAACAAGAAGGAGCCGCCTTACGCAACGCGGGTGATTGTCAAGAAGATACTTGAAGGCGCCCAACCTCCAGGAGAAGAGGCCCCCAGGTAAAAAGCGCATCATATATTTTCTGGAACCTGGAATTCTGTAAATTCGGGGCGGGAGACCGCCCTGATTTTTTGTTTGAACCTTTCGTTTGAACAACTAATATAGGAAGCGTGGCAAGGTTGTTGGAGGTTTTGGTTTTCGAGCCGGGGGTGGTAATATAACTTTCCGTGATGCCCGTGCATTCCGTTTAAAGGGACTTTTCTTAAAAACATTGGAAGAACGGCGGGTCTTCGAGGTTTATGAGGGTGTAACCTGATAAGGGAAGACATGGCAAAGAACGTCGCGAAAGAAATTTCTACAAAGGATGTCTGCAAGATCCTTGTGGGCAAGGGCCTTCTTTCAAAGGAGCAGGCCCGCGAGGTGCTGACCCGCGAGCAGGCCATCAGGCGGGAACTTGAAAAGCTGAGGGCTGTCACATCTTCTACAGGCCATGGGCCGCAAAGATCCGGGCAGCAGATAACTCCTGCGGATGTAATTGCCTCCATGAATCTGGAGCGTGCTGATGAGCCGGAAAAACTCCTGGATGAGGATTGTATTTATCAATGTCTGGCCCAGTTCTGGGGCGTGCCCTACAGAAAGATTGACCCTTTGAAACTGGATCTTAACGTGGTCACCGGCGCCATACCCCAGAGCTTCGCCTTTAGGCACATGGTGGTGCCTGTGGAGATTAGGGATGGAAAGCTAGTGGTGGCAACTCCCAATCCCTTCAATATGGAGGTGCTGGAAGATATTGCCAGGGTCACCCAAATGCAGGTTGAGCCCGTGGTCACCTCCAAGTCGGATGTTGCAAGGATCATAGGAGAATTTTATGGGTTCAAGCGCTCCATTGAAGCTGCCCAAGACCAATTCTCCACCACCTCGGTTGACATCGGCAACCTTGAACAGCTAGTAAGGCTGAAGGCTGTCCATGAGCTCCCTTCCAATGACCAGCACATAGTAAATGCGGTAAACCACCTTTTCTCATATGCCTTTGACCAGAGGGCAAGTGACGTGCACATAGAGCCGAAGAGGGATGAAACCCTGGTGAGGATGCGGATTGATGGCGTGCTGCACACTGTTTACAGGCTGCCGAAAAACGTGCACTCTGCCATTGTAAGCAGGATAAAGAACCTCTCCCGCCTTGATATGGCCGAGAAACGGAAGCCCCAAGATGGCCGCATAAAGACCAGCAGGGGAGGGACAGAGGTTGAGATCAGGGTATCCACGGTTCCTGTGGCCTTTGGGGAAAAGGTGGTAATGCGGATCATGGATCCTGATATCCTTTTTCAGGACCTGGAGAATTTGGGCTTTACACCGTTTGACCTCCTTCGCTATAAGCAGTTTATCCACCGCCCCCACGGGATCGTGCTTGTTTGCGGCCCGACAGGTAGCGGCAAGTCCACTACACTTTATTCCACGCTTAGGTATCTTTCCTCACCTGAAATAAACATAACCACCATTGAAGACCCAATTGAAATGGTCCACGAGGAATTCAACCAGATTGCGGTTCAACCCATAGTAGGTATCACCTTCAGCAGTATCCTGAGAAACATCCTCCGCCAGGACCCCGATATTATCATGGTGGGCGAGATAAGGGACAAGGAGACCGCAGAAAATGCGGTGCAGGCCTCCCTTACCGGCCACCTTGTGCTCTCCACCCTCCATACCAATGATGCCCCTTCCTCTGTGACCCGGCTCCTCGACCTTGGGCTGCCCGCCTTTCTGATCCAGGCCACGTTGGTGGGCGTAGTCGCCCAGAGGTTGCTGCGGAAGATCTGCCCCCACTGCAAGGAATCCTTTGAGATGTCCTCAGATGAACTCGAGGCCCTTGGCATCCAGGTGGGTGGAAGCAGGACCTTGAGGCTGTACCGGGGAGCTGGTTGCCTCAAGTGCCGCGGGACAGGATTTCATGGCAGGACCGGGATATTTGAAGTGCTGCCCTTTTCAGAGGCCATAAGGGGGATGACAAAAGAGGGTGTGAGGCCTGAAGAGATCCGGCGTCAAGCCATAAAGGAAGGTATGGTAGATCTCAGGCACAACGCGGTTAAAAAACTCCTTGAGGGTAAGACTACCTATGAGGAAGTGCTGAGGGTCACGTGGGCCGATTCGGCTCACGGCAGCTGACATGGGATGGGCAAAGGCGGCATCATATAGCCTGTTGAGGGGTGGCTAGGTGCTATCACAACTAAATATTTCCAATTTTGCGATTATTGAGAATCTAGAGATCAGCT
>JAMOVZ010000189.1 GCA_027061865.1 Desulfobacterales bacterium | reverse complement strand
TATCGCAGGACCTGGTCAAAATAGAAAGGCAACGTGTACTGTTGGTACTGAGGACCCTGTATAGCCACCTTTTCACTGCAATGGCGCTTCTGTTTGTCTTTTGGATTATCTCCTCCATCTTTGTTATGCGCAAGATCATTAGGCCCTTGAAGCTAATCGAGGATGCAACAGTTCAAATCGCAAAGGGAAATTTTGACCTCCTTCCGGTGCCCGATAGCGGCGACGAAACAGAGCGCGTAATCGGGGCCTTCAACAGAATGGTTGCCGAGCTGGAAAGGCGCCAAAACCAGCTGCTGCATGCAAAAAAATTGTCCAGCCTTGGCACTTTGGCCTCTGGAATCGCCCACGAACTGAATAATCCCCTGAATAATATATCAACCTCATGTCAAATTGCCCTGGAAGAATTAGAAGAAATGGACACGGAATTTCTCCGGAAAATGCTCCTGAACACTGAAAAGGAAATTGCTAGGGCAAGGGATATCGTAAGAGGGCTCCTGGAATTTTCGCGGGCAAAAGAATTCCACATAGAACCTTGCCCGTTAAAAACCATTGCCCAGAGGGCCAAGCAACTGGTGGCAAGCCAGCTTCCTGGTGGTATAGAGATAGTTGTAGATATCCCTGAGTCCCTTGTGGTGCCGGTTGACCCTCAGCGAATGCAGCAAGTCTTCTTGAATTTATTGCTGAATGCCATCCAAGCCATCCCTGAGCCTCCGGGAGAAATCAGAATCAAGGGAAAGGTTGATGAAGAGGGCCGGGAAGCAATAATAGAGGTGGAAGATACGGGAATAGGCATTGACAAGGAACATTTGTCTCACATTTTTGATCCCTTTTTCACAACCAAAGATGTGGGAGGGGGCACTGGTCTTGGACTCTCCATAGTCCACGGCATAATAGAGCAGCACAGCGGGAGCATTGATGTTGAGAGCAAGAAAGGTGAGGGAACGCGGTTTACTATTCGTTTGCCTATGGGAGATGGAATGTGATGGAAGCGCACAAACCGAGAATACTGGTCGTGGACGACGAGCCCATTGCGCTGCAGAACTTGGAGCACGTAATGCTCAAAGAGGGCTACGATGTCACATCTGCCGACAGTGGTGTGAAAGCCATCAAAGAACTAGAAATGAAAGAATTCGACCTTGTCCTCACAGACTTGAAAATGCAACCGGTCGATGGGATCCAGGTCTTGGAACGCACAAAGGAACTGTACCCTGACACCGAAGTCATCCTTATTACTGCTTATGCAACAGTGGACACGGCAGTGGAAGCCATGAAGAAAGGGGCATACCACTATATATCGAAGCCTTTTAAGCTGGACGAAGTGCGTTACACTATCAAGAAGGCCCTGGAAAAGAGGCAGCTCAAGCTGGAAGTCTCTGAACTCCGCGCAAAGGTCCGGGAGCAAGCCCAGATTCCCTCTCTTGTAGGAAAGAGCCCGAAGATACTTTCATTGCAAGAGGCCATTAAACAAATTGCTCCCACGGACTGTAATGTGCTCATCCTGGGGGAAACCGGTACGGGAAAGGAACTGGTTGCCAAAGCCATCCACCAATTGAGTCCCAGGGCCGAAAGGCGTTTCCTGGCATTCAATTGCGCTGCATTTAACGAAGAGTTATTGGCCAACGAGCTTTTCGGCCACGAGAAAGAGGCATTTACCGGTGCCAGGGGCGTTAAAAAAGGATTGCTTGAAGCAGCATCCGGGGGCACAGTGTTGTTCGACGAGATTGGTGATATGCCTCCTTCTATGCAGGTGAAGCTGTTGAGGGTCCTGCAAGAGAAAAAGCTCATGCGGGTGGGAGGAACCGAGGAGATTCCAGTGGACATCAGGGTGCTTGCTGCAACGAACAAGGACCTTAGAAAGGAAGTGAGAAAGGGAAAATTCCGGCAAGATCTTTACTACCGCCTAAATGTTATAACGCTAGAAGTTCCTTCCTTGGTTGAACGGCGGGAGGACATCCCGTTGTTGGCCCACCATTTTCTTGGCAAGTTTTCTCGCACCCAGGGGAAACCTGTGGAAAAGATATCTGATGAAGTAATAGAACTGCTAATGGCCTATGAATTTCCTGGGAATGTGCGTGAGCTGGAAAACATAATGGAGAGGGCGGTGGCCCTTTGCCAGGGCGACACCATCTTGCCAAAACACCTGCCTCCCGACCTGCAACAACTGACGCTGCGGGTACAAAGGCCTAGGCACAGGGAGTTCTTAAGCCTGGAAGAGCAAGAAAAAGAGTATATATCATGGGTGCTTAGAAAAACCAAAGGCAACAAGACTAAAGCGGCTGAGATCTTGGGAATCGACAGGGTCTCCCTGTGGCGCAAGCTGAAGAAATACAAGCTAGAGCAATAAGGCCTGATATTACTTCCGTGGACCACGCGGCAAAAGCACTATATCTATCACCTCGCGTAATTCTACGGCTAATTGCAGCTCCATGCCTTCCGTCACTGCATCATTCAACTCTCTTACATCAGCTTCATTTTTTTGCGGCAGAACCACCTTCCCTATTCCCGCCCGCTGGGCCGCCAAGACCTTTTCCTTGACACCGCTTACAGGGAGGAGCCTTCCCGTTAGGCTCATTTCCCCTGTGACCGCCACATCCCGCCTGGCTTTGCGTCCTGTTAGCAAGGATATAAGGGCAAGGGCAATTGTCAGGCCTGCAGAAGGGCCATCTTTTGGGACCGC
>JAMOVZ010000188.1 GCA_027061865.1 Desulfobacterales bacterium | reverse complement strand
CCCTTGCCAGTCACTTCCTTGTAGGTAATCATCTTGTGGTTAAGGTACTGCTGGGCAAGGATCTCCAGGTTATGCTGGCGAAGGGCTGGATTTATCACGTATGAGGCCACCATGGTATCGAAATGGATCCCACCAACCTTTATTCCATGCCTCCATAGAACTTCTGAATCATACTTGATGTTCTGGCCCACTTTTTTTATATCTTTGTCTTCAAACATAGGTTTCAGGATCTCAAGGGCCTCTCTCAGCTCCATCTGCTCTGAGGCCCCCGGCCCTGTATGGCCCACAGGAACATAAAAGGCCTCCTTTTCTTTCCAGCACAGGGAAATCCCTACCAGCTTGGCTCTTAAAGGGTCTTGGCTCGTCGTTTCAGTATCAAAAGAGACTAGTCCACTTTTTGTTCTTTCCTCTATTATCCCTTTCAATTTCTCGCTAGAGCTACATATTCTGTAGTCTACATTCTCTTTTCCGCGCTCTGCAAACTGCTCCCACAAGTCCTTGAATTCCAGCTCTCTAAAGATTTGGGCCAACTTTTCCTTGTCAGGAGGGCCGACCTTGAGTTCACTGAGGTCGATATCAATGGGTACATTGCAGTCAATGGTGACAAGCTTTTTGCTTAATAGGGCCAAGTCCTTACACTTTAATATATTTTCCCGGAGTTTTTTCCCTTTAATCTCGTCTATGTGTTCCAAAACCCCCTCAAGGGAGCCGAACTCCCGGATTAGTTTCACCGCAGTCTTTTCCCCCACACCATTGACGCCGGGTATATTGTCACTGCTGTCCCCTGAGAGAGCCATGACATCCACGAATTGTTCCGGCTCCAATCCATAAGTTTCTTTCAGGTCTTGGTAGCGGGTTACCTTATCCCGCATGGTGTCCCACATGTAAATTGATGGCGAGAGGAGTTGCCTGAAGTCCTTGTCCCCTGTAACCAAGACCACCTTCCAGCCCTCCTGTTCAGCCTTCTTGGCAAGGGTGCCAATTATGTCGTCCGCCTCGTATCCCTCCTTTTCCAAGGTCTTGATATTTAAGGCCTCTAGGATTTCTTTCACCTTTGGAATCTGGACTGCCATATCATCGGCCATGGGGGGGCGGTTGGCCTTGTATTGCTCATAGATCTCGTGGCGAAATGTCGGGCCTTTGGCATCAAACACCACGGCCAAGTATTTCGGAGACTCCTCTGCCAATAGCTTCAAGAGCATCCTGGTAAATCCCATCACGGCATTGGTGGGAAATCCCTTTGAAGTGGAAAGGGGGGCTATGGCATGGTAGGCCCGGTGAAGATAAGAGGTCCCATCCACCAAATAAATTGTCTTTTCTCCCGTCTTGCCCACGCTACCATGCTCCGGACCAATGGCAGTTTTGCCAATAAACTGACAATTATTTGGCGTATTCTACAGCCCTGGTTTCCCGAATCACCGTCACCTTGATCTGTCCTGGATAGGTGACATCCTTTTCAATCTTTTTTGCAATATCTTTGCATAGGATAAAGGCCTTGTCATCGTCAACGATCTTGCCTTCAACCATTATCCGGACTTCTCTGCCTGCCTGGATGGCATAGGACTTGCTGACACCAGGAAAGGACATGGCAATTCTTTCCAAGTCTTCGAGCCGCTTTACATAGGATTCAAGCATCTCCTGCCTTGCCCCGGGCCTTGCCCCCGATAGGGTGTCAGCAGCCTGGACCAAGACGGCCAAAACAGAGCGGGGAGGCACCTCTTCATGGTGGGCGGCTATGGCGTGAACCACCTCCTCGGATTCGCCGTATTTTCTCGCAAGGTCAGCGCCTATGGCGGCATGGGGGCCCTCCACCTCATGGTCCACTGCCTTCCCTATATCATGCAGCAGCCCCGCCCTCTTGGCCTCT
Organism: Desulfobacterales bacterium; assembly: GCA_027061865.1. GTDB lineage: Bacteria > Desulfobacterota > DSM-4660 > Desulfatiglandales > Desulfatiglandaceae > JALVMN01. The sequence continues at coordinate 811 of JAMOVZ010000188.1, read as the reverse complement.
TTCACATCTATTCCCAATTCCGCGGCCATGATTCCACATAGGAACCCGACCTCCTTGGAATGCAAAAGCACATTCTGGGCGTAGCTGGACCTGTACTTCAGCCGTCCAAGCAGCTTAATCAACTCGTTGTCAATGCCATGAACCCCCAGGTCAAAAGCCGCTTGCTCACCTGCCTCCCTGATACTTGCCTCTATTTCTTTATTTACCTTGGCCACCACTTCTTCGATCCTTGCAGGGTGAATCCTTCCATCATCGATCAGCCTCTCCAATGATACCTTGGCCACTTCCCGCCTCACGGGATTAAAGGCAGAAAGTATGACAGCCTCAGGCGTGTCATCAATGATTACATCCACCCCAGTGGCAGCCTCAATTGCCCGGATATTCCTGCCTTCTCTGCCGATTATTCTCCCCTTCATCTCCTCGTTAGGCAGATTCACCACAGAGACGGTCTTCTCAGCCACATAATCTCCTGCATATCTCTTTACAGCGAGCGCAAGTATCTTTTGGGCCTTTTTATCCGCCTCTTCCTTTGCCTCGCTCTCTATCTTTCTGATGAGCTTAGCGGCCTCCAACTTTGCCTCCTCCTCCATGGACTGGACAAGGACCTGCTTGGCCTCCTGGCTGGAAAGGCCTGCAATCTGTTCCAGCTGGCGCCTTTGCTCCTCTATGAGTTGCGAGTATTCCCGTTGCCTGTCTTGGAGTTCCTTTTCCAGCTTTTGAAGCGACTTTTCCCGGTCTACAAGCTTGTTCTCCCGCTTCTCAAGTTGTTCAAGCTTTTTGTCAAGATTTTCTTCTTTGTGGAAAAGTCTTC
>JAMOVZ010000187.1 GCA_027061865.1 Desulfobacterales bacterium | reverse complement strand
AGCCGTTGTGAGGGGAGACCACGAAATTAATGAAGCCAAATTGAGAAACCTTCTTGGAGTTGACGAGCTGGAGCTCGCAGGCCCCGAGCTTATTGAGGAGGCAACCGGCGCGCCGGTGGGTTTTGCCGGCCCAGTTGGACTAAAGATGAAGATAATTGCCGACAATGCCCTGAAGGGGATGGGAGATTTTGTAACCGGAGGAAACAAGGCCGATCTTCACTTGAGACACGTGGTATTGGGCCGTGACTTCCAGGTGGACCTTTTTGGCGACATAAGGCTAATCACCCCCCAGGACAATTGCCCCAGGTGTGGTGGGCCCATAGAGTTTAAAAGGGGCATAGAGGTGGGGCACATTTTTAAGCTGGGCACAAAGTACAGCAAGCCCATGAAAGCCGTGTTCCTTGATGAGCAAGGAAAAGAGCGGCCCATTGTGATGGGGTGCTACGGAATCGGTGTGGGCAGGACCGTTGCAGCCGCCATTGAGCAGAACCACGACGAAAAAGGCATCATCTTCCCCATTCCCATCGCTCCATTTGAAGTCATCATATTGCCCCTCCAAATCCACGAGGCCAAAGTGAGGGAGACCGCCGAGCGCCTGTATGGCCAACTGACTGATATGGGCATAGAGGTTCTTCTTGACGACAGAGACGAGCGGGCGGGAGTGAAATTCAATGACGCAGATCTTATCGGCATTCCTGTTAGGGTGACCATAGGCACGCGGGGGCTTGAAAAAGGTGTGATGGAATTGAAGCTTCGCGCAGAGAAGGAGACGATGGAGATAAACGCCGAAGAGGCATTACAACAGGTGGCCGCCACAGTCAGAAGACTTTATGATCAGGCTAAATGACATAACCAAAGAGATACTGTCTTATCACCCCAAGGCTGACACCACCTTGGTGGAAAAGGCATATGTGTATTCTGCCAAAGTGCATCAAGGCCAAATCCGCCTCTCAGGGGAGCCTTATCTATCCCATCCCCTGGAGGTGGCCCACATCCTGGCGCAGATGAAGATGGATGTGGTCTGTATTGCCGCAGGTCTACTTCATGACACCATCGAAGATACAAAGGCCACACTGGAGGAGATCGAAACCCTGTTTGGCCCCGAGACTGCCAGGATCGTGGATGGTGTCACCAAGATCAGCAAGATGCAGTTCAGCAACCGGGAGCAACGGCAGGCAGAAAACATCCGCAAGATGATTTTGGCCATGTCTTCGGACATCCGGGTGATATTGGTGAAGCTGGCCGACAGGCTCCACAATATGTCCACTCTCGGCTACCATCCACCGGAAAAGCAGCGCCTGATTGCCAAGGAAACCCTGGATATATACGCCCCCTTGGCGGGCAGGATGGGCATCTACTGGATGAAGTCCAGGCTGGAAGACCTCTGTCTCTATTATCTGGAGCCCGCCATCTACAACAGAATAAAAGAGGAAATCGCCAGGAAACGGGGGGAGCGGGAGAAATTCATAAAAGAGGTTAGGCAGACCATTGCTTCAAAGCTGGAGCAGCACGGCATAAAGGCCCACGTAAAGGGGAGGCACAAGCACTTCTACAGCATTTACAAAAAAATGCGGGAACAAAATTTGGCACCCAACCAGGTATATGATGTGGTGGCCTTTAGGGTGATTGTAAATTCCATAAAAGAGTGCTACGAGGCCTTGGGCCACATACACGCCATGTGGAAGCCTATACCTCAAAGGTTCAAGGACTACATCTCCCTGCCAAAGCCCAACATGTATCAGTCGCTCCACACCACTGTGGTGGGCCCTGTGGGGGAGATCATGGAAATCCAGATTCGCACTTGGGAAATGGATGCGGTAGCCGAACAGGGTATCGCAGCCCACTGGAAATACAAGGAAGGTGTCAAGGCGAAGGAGAGTGATGAAGAGCAGTTTGCATGGCTGAGGCAGCTGCTTGAGTATCATCAAAGCCTGAAAGATCCAGTGGAATTCCTGGAATCCGTGCGCATGGACCTCTTTCCCAATGAGGTCTACGTGTTCACCCCAAAAGGAGAGGTCAAGGAGTTTCCTAAAGGGGCCACCCCAATTGACTTTGCATACAGTATCCACTCTGAGGTGGGTCACCACTGCATGGGTGCCAAGGTTAACGGCAGGATGGTGTCTCTGAAATACCAACTCAAGACAGGCGATATGGTGGAAATCATCACTTCATCCAAGGCCCATCCCAGCAAGGACTGGCTTGAGCTTGCCAAGACCCCTAGGGCCAGAAACAGGATCAGGCAATGGATCAACAGGCAAGAAAGGCAAGAAAGCATTGCACTTGGCAAGGCGATCCTGGAAAGAGAGGTGGCCGAAGCCAAGCTGGATCTGCCAAATCCCACAAAAAACGAGCTCCTTCAAGAGGTGGCCAAGGAGCTTTCCTTCCATTCAGTGGATGACCTTTTAGCCCAGATAGGATTTGGGAAGATTTCTCCCAAGCAGGTGATAGGCCGGCTGAGGACAAGGCTAGGGGTCAAAGAAGAAAAGGTGCCCGGGTTTGTTTCAAAACTGGTCCACAAACTCAAGCGACGGAAGGAAGGCCATGGAATCCAGGTGCGAGGCGTGGGCGATATGCTTGTTCGTTTTGCCAATTGCTGCCACCCACTGCCAGGCGAAGATGTGGTGGGTTATATTACCAGGGGACGGGGCATAACAGTTCATCACAAGGGATGCAAGCAAATTATGAGCGCTGACCCAGACCGGCTTGTGGAGATCTCATGGAACTCTTCCGATGAAGAAGTCTACCTTGCCAAGCTCAGGATCACGAGCCTTGACAGAAAAGGCATACTGGCAGATATCAGTTCTATTATCGCAAAGAGGGATGCCAACATCATACAGGCCGAGGTAACTACCACAAGCGACAAGAAAGGAATCGCCCTCTTCACCATGGAGGTGAAAGACTATGAACACTTACACCAAATTATAGACGAGCTGAAAAAGTTAAAGAACATACTGCTGGTGGAAAGGTTATAAGGATTTTATCAAGCCTTGACCACTCGACCCGATTTTATGCAAGAGGTGCACACCTTCATACGCCTGACCCTGCCATTGTCAATGCATCGTACTTTTTGCAGGTTGGGATACCATCTAGTCTTGGTTTTGTTGTGGGCGTGGCTCACATTATATCCTACTACTGGCCTTTTCCCGCATATCTCACAAACTTTGGCCATGATTCCTCCCTCTCCTTTGCTGATAGGGTAACTTAGAAGCTGAATGCCAGCTTGCATTTTCCATAAATTTTTTAATATAGTCTACTCTTGCCAGACTTGCAAGAAAAATAATCGGAGATGAATTGTCATTCCTATGGATGAGAAAAACAAATTTTACCCCTTGGATCCTGCCCTGAATTATCCGCCCCGACATATCAAATACGTGTACTTCATGGGTATATGTGGTACGGGCATGGCCTCTTTGGCCGGCATGCTCAAGGCCCAAGGACTGAAAGTAGCCGGCTCTGACCAAAATACTTATCCGCCAATGAGCAGATTCTTGGACTCTTTATCAATCCCTGTTTTTAAAGGCTATAAGGCAGAGAATCTCACTCCTGAGCCGGATCTGGTGATTGTGGGAAACGTGATCCGCCGAACCAATCCTGAAGTGATGGCCCTGGCCAGGAGGGGCATCCCATACCTCAGCTTTCCTCAGGCAGTGGCGCAATTCGCACTACAAGACAAGGAGGTTATAGTGGTAGCCGGCACACATGGAAAAACCACCACCACCTCAGCCATTGCATGGATCCTTGAGCAAGCTGGCCTGAAACCTGGATTTCTTATAGGCGGAATCCCGCTCAATTTTCAAACGGGCTTTCATGTGGGCAAAGGCCCCTATTTTGCTATAGAGGGTGATGAATACGATTCAGCCTTTTTTGACAAAGGCCCCAAATTCCTGCATTACAGGCCTGCTCACCTGATCATGACCAACATTGAATTCGACCATGCCGATATATACAAGGACCTCGATCATGTCCTTGAATCGTTTAAGGCCCTGCTCCCTTCGGTGCCCCCCTCAGGTTACCTTGTGGCGAACATGGATGAGCCAATGGTGAGGAAACTCGCCAAAACAAGGAAAGGGAAAACTCTTGGCTATGGATTCAACCATGCCTCTGGGATCCGTATTGAAGCATATGATTTCTCCTCTAAAGGGACAGTGTTTACCATCAGCATGGGCAAGGGAGAAAACATTTCGCTTGAAACCCCTCTTTACGGCAGGCACAATCTCAGCAACCTAACAGGGGCCATCGCCCTTTCACTAGGCATAGGAATATCAACCGGTGTGATTAAGAAGGCCGTAAAAAGCTTCATAGGGGTGAAAAGACGGCAAGAGATATTGGGAGAGGTCTCTGGTATCCTTGTCATTGACGATTTTGCGCACCACCCCACAGAGGTGGCCGAGACTGTGGCATCACTTAAGGAAAGGTTCCCTTCGCGTCGCCTAATAGCTGTATTTGAGCCTAGGTCCAATTCCAGCCGCCGCAATATATTTCAAACCGAATATGCTGATGCCCTCAGCCGGGCAGACCTGGTAATGGCCCCGGAGCCCTCTAATGTTGACTCCATTCCACCGCAAGATAGATTCTCTTCACAGCGCTTGGCCGCTGACTTGGCCAAGAGGGGCGTAGAGGCTTATTGGAGCCCCTCAATTGATGAGCTGTTGGTGATACTGCAGGACAAGGTGGAGGGGGGCGACGTGATAGTGTTCATGTCTAATGGTGGCTTCAAGGACCTCCCCAGCCGCCTTCTCAAATCACTGGATAAGGATTAGGGATAAATTCCACGCAGCTCGTGGGCCTTTGCCACGCGGCCGACAGCAAGTATGTAGGCTGCCATCCGCAGGGAAACTTTTTTGTCTTTGGAGATTTTCAATACTTCTTCAAAGCTCCTTTCAAGGATATTCTGCAGCCTGGTGGCAATTTCTTCTTCACTCCAAAGGAGTTCCTGGAGGTTCTGGACCCACTCAAAATAGGAGACAATAACACCGCCTGCATTGGCAAGGATGTCGGGCAACACAATCACGCCCTTTTCTTCCAGTATCAGGTCGGCCTCTGTGGTAGTAGGGCCATTTGCCCCTTCCACTATCATCTTTGCCTTGACATCAGCTGCATTTTCTCCGGTCAACACATTGCCAAGGGCAGCTAGCACCAAGATATCGCAGTCCAAGGCCAGGAGTTCCTGATTTGTAATGGCCACACAGTCGCCTATTTCTTCAGGGATAAAGCGGTCGTGCTTAGTCTTGCACTCCATGGCTCTTTTTAGAGGCAACCCCTTTTCATTGTAAATGCCCCCCTTAGAATCAGATATGGCCACGACCTTGGCACCCATTGAATCAAAATAGTACGCAGCAATCCCACCAACATTGCCACTTCCTTGAATTGCCACTCTTGCGCCTTCCAACGGTATTCCGTACTCTTGGCATGCCTTGGCAGTAACGATAACGCAACCCTTTCCAGTGGCTTCAAATCGGCCCAAAGATCCCCCCAATTCCAAAGGCTTTCCTGTGACAACACCGGTCACCGCCCTGCCCTTTATGATGGAGTAGGTATCCATGATCCAAGCCATAACCCTTGGATTTGTGTACACATCAGGGGCGGGGATATCCACATCTGGCCCGATAAAGGGAGAGATCTCCCAGGTAAAACGCCTGGTAAGGCGCTCCAGTTCCCCTTCGCTCATCTCCTTGGGATTGCACTTGACCCCACCCTTTGCCCCTCCAAAGGGGATGTTCACCACGGCGGTCTTCCACGTCATCCACATGGCCAGAGCCGTGGTCTCATTCATGTCTACCTCTGGATGGTATCGTAGCCCCCCCTTAAACGGCCCTCTGGTATCATTGTGCTGGACCCGGTAGCCTGTGAAAATTTTTACCGTGCCATCGTCCATCTTTGCTGGAAAATTCACGGTTATCTCTCTTCGCGGCACCTTGATCTTTTCCAAAATCCCTTCGTCCACATCAAGATATTTAGAAATCATATCCACCTGCCTTTGTGCATTTTTCAAAGAATCCACTGTTTCGGCCATCTGCATCACCTCCTAATTTAACTTAGATTCCGGCCAGCATCATAAGGGCCCTTCAGTTTTTTTCTCATAATCTCAAGCTCTTCTTGCTCAAAGACCTTTTGCCCCGCCTTATCTCTTACATAAAAGGCCCCAGCCATCCTTTCTTTATCAATGTTCACCTTGGCAAAGCGTATGTCAAGTTCCAAGGAGTTGAGTATGGTGGCAACCTCATACAGGATCCCCGGCCTGTAAGGCCACGTGCCCTCTATCACGGTGAAAAAGTCAGACACCTCGTTATCGATCATTATCTTTGACCTTATGTGGGAGTCGTAATATCTTAAAAATTCTTTGGCCTCTTTCCTCCTTTTAATAAGCTCTTCTAGGCTAATACGACCCTCAAGGGCCGCGAGTATGTCTCCATAAACCTTCTCCCACCTCTCTGACTCTCTCAGCGGGTCAAGGGGATTGGTAACTTCATAGATATCCAGGGCCATGCCATTTCTCAGGGTAAAGATATTGGCGGAAAGTACCCGGATGTCATTTATGGTAAAGGCACCCACCATTTTACTGAAAAGGCCAGGCATATCGTAAGTGCACTGTAGAATCTTGGTGACTGATGTGCCCTTCCGCGTCTTCAAAACCCAGGAGTATCTCTTTTCTCCCATTGTGAGGGCAAGCCTAAGCTGATCTATCATATCAGGAATATCCACACTCAAAAGATACCTTATGGAGAGCTGTTCCAACATCTCCTCAACAGCCTCCAGGCCAAACTCCCTTTCAAGTGCCTTGGCAACCCTCTGCTTTTTTTCTTCCGCCCTCTTGGTGGCATCTGGCGTGGCAAAGGCTCCTCCCTTTATCACCTTTCTCACCTTGAAAAACAGCTCTTCAAGAAGAGAGTGTTTCCAATGGCTCCGCGCCGCAGGCCCTGTTGCCATACTGTCGGCCACAGAAAGCAAGAAAAGCATATTTAGCAAATCCGGATCCTGAACGGTTTGGGCCACTTGGATTACTGTCTTTTCCTCACCCAAGTCCCTCCGCTGAGAAACCCTGCTTAGAAGCAGGTGGTGGCGAACCAAGAAGCTTACAGCCCTTGAAGCTTCTCGGCCAAAACCCAGCCTTTCCACTATCCCCTCCACAATCTGCCCGCCTTTCAGGCTATGGCCCCTTCCGTAGCCCTTGCCGATATCATGAAGCAGCCCCGCAATGCACAAAAGGCCCGGATTCTTGAGTTCATTCCATACATTTTGCAGCAGCGGCCAATATGCTTCATACGCCCCATCCCTGATTCCACCCAGTATATGGAGAGTGCTCAGAAGATGCAGATCCACTGTCTCCACATGGTAGTAGCCAAATTGAGCCAGATTGCGTATCCTTTTAAACTCGGGGATAAAGGCGCAGATCAGCCCTAGCTCAAGGGCCAAACGCATAGTTTTCAGGCTGTTGGGATTAGTGATCAAATCCACAAACAGTCCCTTGGCCGACTCTGATGAGGCAAGCCTCGAACCAAGGCGGGCCACAATGCCCTTGGCCTTCCAGATGAGCCCAGAACCCAAGTGAAGATTATGCCGGTTTGCAATATTGAGTGCCCTGAGGATCAAATCGGGATCGCGGTCCAACAGCTCCATCTCTTTTATAACGAGGTTCCCCTTAACCAGACGGAATTCAGAAGGCAAAAACCAGGATGCCCGCACAACCGGGGCCGGGAACAATATGTCACCGACCTTCACCAGGAATTCCTCCACCGCGTATCTCACCCTGTTCATATGGAGATAGACCTCTTTCATGAAACGGTCCGTGCCGCTGAGGCTGATGCTCCCGCCATAGCCAAGTATGGTGGCAAGCCTCCTTTGATATTCAAGCAACAGGCGGTCTTCCTTCCTCTCTGCCATGGAGTGGAGGTAGTTTCTTATCTTCAACAGGAAACCTCTGGCATGATAGAGCTGGTTCAGGTCAAAGTGAGAGAATTCGCTCAGAAGCGATAGGTCTGAAAACCTATTGACCCCTAAGCACACCCGAGAGACCCATCTCATGTAATCCAGATCCCTAAGCCCCCCGAGCCCTTCTTTTAATTCCGGCTCCAGCAAGAATACCTCCTTGTCAAACTTTCTCTCCCGCTCCGCCCTGGCCTCAAGCACTCGCCTGAAAAACCCTTCGCGATCTTCTTCCAGGCCTGCCAGGAAAAGGGCCCTGGCCTCCCGAGCAAGCGACCTGGATCCGGCCACAAGCCTTGCAGGGATCACAGAGGTCAAGGATTCAAATTCCTTTTTTATCAATTTTTGGGCTTCAATTAAGTTTACTATACTGTAGCCAACATCCAGTTTGGCGTCCCACAGCCCATAGAATAGCCTCAAAAGTGACCTTTCCAAGAAATAGGGCAATCTTTCCTTTTCATAGAGGATCATGAGGTCCACATCAGAGCCAAAACACAGCTCCATGCTGCCGTATCCGCCCAAGGCGATGACAGCTATCCTTCCATTATCAGAGTCATTGAAGGTATCGGGGGTGAGGCCGGCCAGGGGAAGCAATTTCCTCAAAAAGTGGTCTACCAAGAGAGTGTATTTTCTGGTTAATTTCACCCCAGAAAGTCTCGGAAGCTCATCCAGGATAAGCACTTTTCTAGATGCTGCAAACTCCTGGACTAACTCCGAAACCGCATTTGCATCATTAGATGGCGTCTGCGTCTTCTTCTCCGGTACGTATCCGGATTGCTTTCTCAACTGGTATGATGAAGATCTTTCCATCACCTATTTGTCCGGTGTAAGCAGTCTCCTTTATGACTTCCACCACCCTAGGCATGAGATCGGTGGGGACAACCACTTCAATCTTTACCTTGGGAAGGAAGTCCACCACATATTCGGCACCGCGGTAGACTTCCTTGTGTCCCTTTTGCCTGCCAAACCCTTTTATCTCAGTGACGCTCATTCCCCCCACACCAAGCTTTAAAACCGCCTCCTTCACCTCTTCCAGTTTGAAGGGCTTGATAATTGCTTCAATTTTTTTCATACACCCACTCCTTCACGAATCGATTTTCCATTTTGATCTTGTTATGTATCATATTTTAGTCTCAGAATCACTCAATACCTACCGCCAGAGCGCTATTAACCGAAAACCACCTTCCATATCAGCAGAAGGCCCAAAAAGTATCGATACAAAATCTATCGTTATGTGGACGCCCTCCAGTTAACACAAAAACGTAGGACTAAAAAAAATATTCTACAAAAATGTAATCCGCGTTAAAGGTTTCGAGCCATACAACCTATTGAAATTCGATGTAAAATCAACAAAAAGCAAATTGGCCTCCATCTTGCCTTTCTGAAAAGAATAAGCCTGCACATGGCTTAAGTTTAACTGACAGGAGGTTTTATAAATGATAAGTGCAGCAGATACAGGCTTCATGCTGATCTCCACGGCGCTGGTGATGCTGATGACCCCTGGCCTTGCACTGTTTTACGGTGGGATGGTAAGAGGGAAAAATGTGCTTGGAACAATTATGCAGAGTTTCGTTTGTCTTGGCCTAGTTTCTCTGGTCTGGATAACAATAGGCTATACGCTCTCTTTTGGGCCGGATCTGGGAGGGTTGATCGGCAAGTTAGACTATCTTTTTCTAAGTGGCGTAGGCACAGGGCCTGCCTCGAAAGAGGCCACCATCCCTCACCTCTTGTTCTGCGCATTTCAACTGATGTTTGCCATAATCACTCCTGCTCTCATTACTGGGGCATTTGCAGAGAGGATGAAGTTTTCGGCATTTCTGCTCTTTGTAACGGTTTGGAGCGCAGTAGTTTACACACCCTTATGCCACTGGGTATGGGGCGGGGGATGGCTTGGCGCACTGGGGGCACTTGATTTTGCAGGAGGGACGGTGATTCATATCAGCTCAGGGGCAGCTGCCCTGGCTGCTGCTATCCAGATCGGCCCGCGCAAGGGGTTCGGTCAAGACCCCTTTCATCCCCATAACCTGCCCATGACCGTACTTGGGGCAGGTCTTCTGTGGTTCGGCTGGTTTGGCTTTAACGCCGGCAGCGCCTTAGCTGCAAATGCCAGTGCCTCCCTCGCCTTTTTTAATACCCACGTAGCCTCAGGGGCCGCAGCGCTCTCCTGGATCTTGGCGGAAAAAGCAGTAACAGGAAAGCCCACCACCTTGGGAGTGGTCTCCGGAGCAGTGGCAGGCCTTGTTGCCATCACCCCTGGGGCAGGTTTTGTGACCCCCCTTTCCGCCATTTTAATTGGGTTAATAGGAGGGGTAGTCTGTTATTTGGGGGTCTTGACGAAGTTAAGGCTTGGTTATGATGATTCTCTAGATGTGGTGGCTGTCCACGGAATGGGCGGCCTTTGGGGAGCTATTGCTACAGGGCTCTTTGCTTCCGTAAATGCATCAGGGCTCTTTTACGGCAACCCGAAGCAGCTGGTGATCCAGATTATTGGCGTGGCGGCCGCAATGGGGTTTTCCTTTGTGATGACAACTATAATACTAAAAATCATCAACGCCACATTAGGACTTCGCCTTAATGAAGAGGATGAGTTAAGAGGCATGGATCTCACTGAACATAACGAAGTTGGCTACAGTTTTT